>CAYZLN010000032.1:0-10738 GCA_964479295.1 uncultured Gemmatimonadota bacterium | reverse complement strand
GCCGGGGCCTGCGCCGCTCCTCCGCCGCGACGCCAGGGGCCGCGGCCCGGCCGTCTCAGTGGCCCGTCGCCCAGACGTCCCCCGACCGGACGTCCTCCCGCAGCGACGGATGCGCCCGCCACAGGTAGCCGCCCATGCCCGCGGCCGCCAGGAGGTTGCCCGCCAGCACCGACCACCAGGCGATCTCCTGGAGGATCCAGACGCCCAGCAGCGCCACGAGCCCCACGAAGAAGACCTCGAAGACCACCAGCAGCAGCACCAGGGCCCAGACGAGGGGCGGGAACTTCTCGGCCTGGGCCACCAGCCCGGCCGCCACCAGCCCGAACAGCAGGAAGGCCGCGACGTGGAGCGCCGTGTATCCGATCACCGGCCCGGCGGCGATCTGGACCTCGGCCGGGCCGCCCGCCCCCATGAACAGGGCCGACCCGAGCGCCGCCGGCGTGAAGAGGGCCTCCCGCGCCACGACGTCCACGACCAGGAACCAGGCCGCCACGGCGACCGCGCCGATGGCGCCCGCCACGAAGCCCTCCCGGAGCGTGGGGTGGACCCGGATCTCGGCCAGGATCCCGGTGAGGCCGGGCCGGGGGCCGATCCAGTGCAGGTACGCCCCCATCGCGAGCCCGGCCAGCAGGTTGCCCACCAGGACCCGCGACCACCACTCGGCCGGCAGCACCTCGGGCCCGGTGACGAGGAGGGAGACGTAGAAGAGGATCGAGCACACGAAGAGGCCGTAGACCGCCCCCACCAGCAGGTTCTGCGGGAGCTCCGCCCAGCGGAGGAGGACGACCGCCCCGGCCCCGATGACGGCGAAGACGGCGTAGTGGAGCAGGGTGAACGCCAGGATGCCGCCGCCCCCCATGACCGCGTCGGCCAGCAGGCGCGGCGTCCGGAAGGCCTCGGCCCGCACGACGTCGAGGCCCAGGAAGAAGGCGGCCACCACCGTGGCCCCGATCGCCCCCGCCACCACCCCGTGCCAGATCGTCGGCGTGTCCTCGGGTCCGGCGTGGGCTCCCTGCTCCATGGGTCCTTCCCCTCTGGCTCGGAGGTCCGGCGTGGTGGCCTCTCGCTGAACAGCACGACCCGTCCATCGGGTCACTCGACTCGTCCCGCCGTGCTCACATGACGTACACCATGTAGTAGACGACGACCCCGGTGACCGAGACGTAGAGCCAGACCGGGACCGTCCAGCGGACGATCCGACGGTGGGCCTCCCAGCCCCCGCGCAGGGCCCGGGAGAGGGCGACGACCACGAGCGGGACGACCGCCACCGCCAGCACGGCGTGGGTGATCAGCACGCCGAAGTACAGGGTCCGCAGCCAGCCGCCCCCTCCGAAGGCCACCGATCCCGCCTCGAAGTGATAGACGAGATAGGAGCCGAGGAAGACCGCCGACGCCGCCGCGGCCAGCAGCATGAAGGCCCGGTGGGCCGCGATCCGGCCCCGGCGGACCATGGCCAGCCCCCCGACGATGCAGCCCGCGGCGGCGGCGTTGAGGCCGGCGTTGAGGGTGGGGAGCTGCTCCGCCGCGAGCGTCCCCGACCCCAGCACCCGGACGTCGACGGCCAGGGCCAGCAGCACTACCGGGAGATACGCGAGCGAGGCGACGAACAGCTCCCTCGCCCTCCGGTCGCCGGCGGCCGTCCCGCCGCCGGCTCCGTCCCCCGGCAGCTCCACCAGCCCGGCGCTCATCCGGGCCGCCAGGCCCAGGAACCCCACGCCGGCGACGAGGGCGACGGCGGCGTAGGCCCAGCCGGCGATCCCCAGCAGCGACGGCAGGAGGCTCACCGGGAGGAGCGCCAGGGCCGAGAGCACCGCCCACTCGCTCGACCGGGCGCCGGACGCGTCCCGGACCGCCACCATGGCGAAGCCCGCCCTGCGGTAGTCGTCCCGGTGCATCCACCCCAGCGCCAGGAAGTGGGGGATCTGCCACAGGAAGAGCACCCCGAAGAGCCCGAGCCCGGCCACGTCGACCCGGCCCGTGGCCGCGGTCCAGCCCCCGAGGGCCGGCAGGGCCCCCGGAACGGCGCCCACCGGCAGCGCCAGCGCCGTGCGCCGCTTCAGCGGCGTGTAGGCACCCACGTAGAGGAGGGCCGACGCCAGCCCGAGGCCGGCGGTGAGGAGGTTCGCGCCGGCCAGCAGCAGCCCCGTGCCGCCCACGACGAGGGCGGAGGCGAACCCCACGGCGGGGCCGGTGCGCAGGCGGCCGGCCGGCAGCGGACGATCCCTCGTCCGCTCCATCCGTCCGTCCTCCTCCCTCTCCACCACCTGGTTGAGGGCGTTCGTGCCCCCGGCCAGCAGCCCCGTCCCGATCAGCAGCGCCGTGAGGGTGCCGGCCCCCGTCCCCTCCCCCGCCGCCAGGTAGGCCGCGCACGCGACCAGGGAGACGAGCCCGGTGATCCGGGGCTTGGTCAGGGCCAGCAGGTCGGCGGGCCGGAGGCCGGCCCGAGGGGGGGAGGCCGACGCGCGGCCGGACGCGGACGCCTCCTCGACGGCCCGCGCCGACGAGGAGCCCGCTTCGCCCCCGGCCAGGGAGGCCGCCCCCGGCCCCGCTCCCGGACGTGATGCCGCCATGGGGTCCGTCAGAATTCCTGCAGGACGGCCATCACCAGGATCACCGCCAGCGGGAGCGGGCTCGCGGCCAGGATCCAGACGCGGCGCGGCTCGAACTTGAGGTGCATGTAGTAGAGGGCCACCAGGGCGGCCTTCCAGACCGCCATGCCCACCAGGAGCACGACGATCAGCGTCTTGGGCCACCCGAGGGAGGCCACCCAGATCTCGCCCACGGTGAGCGCCGCCAGAGCGCCCCACACGGCCAGGTAGGTCTTGCTGTGGTCCTCGTGCGCCTCGTCGCCGCCCTCGCCGCCTTCGTCGTGGGCCGCGTCGCTGCCGGGCGGCCCGGCGACGGCTCCCTCGCTCTCGGTCTCCTGCGTCATTCGGCTCCCCTCGACTCTCGGGCTTCTGCTAGATCAGGTAGACGATGGTGAAGAGGATGATCCACACGAGGTCCACGAAGTGCCAGTACAGGCCCAGCACCTCGACGCCACGCGTGTTGTAGCTGCCGGTCAGCGACTTCACGAGCGTGAACCCGAGGCAGCACACCCCGAGGAAGACGTGGAACCCGTGGAACCCCGTCATCGTGTAGAACGTCGACGCGAAGATGTCGCAGCTCGGCACCGACGCCGCCATCTCCTCGCCGCACGTGGGCGTGAAGCCGTGCCCGATCAGGTTGGTGTACTCGTACGCCTGGATGCCCAGGAAGACGCACCCCAGCGCGAAGGTGATCGCGAGCCACAGGCGGACCCCTCCGAGGTCGTCCGTTTCGGCCGCGGCGAACGCCTTCACCATGCTCACGCTGCTGCAGATCAGGATGAAGGTGTTGAGCGCGGTGATGTCGATGGGCAGCACCTGGCCGGGCTGCGACCACTCGCCCATCGCGCCGAACCGGAGGATGATGTAGGAGCCGATCAGCCCCGTGAAGAACATCACCTCCGACGCCAGGAACACCCACATCCCCACCTTGGCGTCGTGGACGGGGATGGCCTTCTCCGGGGCCCGGCCCTGGGCCGCCGCCGCGTGCGCGCTCACGCCGTCCCCCCCGCCCCGGCCGGGGCGGCGGCCGGCGCGCCCTCACGCGCCGGCGACACGACGTCCGGGCGCTCGTTCTGCGCGAGCCAGTCGCGCTCCACGTCCGGATGGCTGTACTCGTACGGTCCGTGGTACACCTCGGGCACCTCCTCCCAGTTGCCGTGCTTCGGCGGCGAGGGCGTCTGCCACTCCAGGGTGGTGGCCTCCCACGGGTTCGCGCTCGCCTCCTCGCCCCAGAACATCGCCCAGATGAAGTTGACGGCGAAGACGAGCCCGGCCACCCCCAGCCCGAAGGCTCCGATGGTGATCAGCACGTTGGTCTCCTGCATGGCGGCGAAGCGCTCGTACTCCGTCGGGTCGTAGAGGCGCCGCATCATGCCGCCCGCCCCGATCTCGTGCATCGGGAAGAACGCCAGGTTGAAGAAGACGAACGTCAGCGCGAAGTGGATCTTCCCCCACGTCTCGCTCATCATCCGGCCGAACATCTTCGGGAACCAGTGATAGATGCCGGCGAAGATGGCGAAGAGGCTGCCGCCGAAGAGGACGTAGTGGAGGTGGGCGACGATGAAGTAGGTGTCGTGGATGTAGATGTCGACGGGCGTGGAGGCCATGAAGATCCCGCTCAGACCCCCGACGACGAAGAGCATGACGAACGCGATGGCGAAGAGGTTCGGCGTCCGGAGCTGGATGTCCCCCTTCCACATCGTCCCCATCCAGTTGAAGGTCTTGATCGCCGACGGGACCGCGATGATCAGGGTGGAGATCATGAAGCTGGTCCCGAGGGTCGGGTTCATCCCGCTCTGGAACATGTGGTGGCCCCAGACGATGAAGCCCAGGAAGCCGATGGCGATCATGGCGTAGACCATCGACTTGTAGCCGAAGATCGGCTTGCGCGACCCGTTGGAGATCACCTCGGAGGCGACGCCCATGGCGGGGAGGATGAGGATGTAGACCTCCGGGTGGCCGAAGAACCAGAAGAGGTGCTGCCACAGCAACGGTTCCCCGCCCGAGGCCGTCAGGAAGAAGTGGGTGCCGATCGTCTGGTCGAAGAGCAGCATGATCAGGCCGGCCGAGAGCACGGGCATGGCCAGCAGCGCGAGGATCGCCGTGATGAAGAGGGCCCAGACCGAGAGCGGCAGCCGGAACCACGACATCCCCGGCGCCCGCATGTTGACCGTCGTGGTGATGTAGTTGATCGAGCCGGCGATGGAGGAGAGGCCCAGCACCACCAGGCTCACGCACCAGAGCTGCTGGCCCAGGGTCACCCCGGTGTACTCCGGGTCGGCGCTCAGCGGCGCGTAGGACGTCCATCCCGCCTTGGCCGCGCCGCCCTCCACGAAGAAGCTGGCGACCATGATCAGGCCCGCCACCAGCGCGAGCCAGAAGGACGCCATGTTCAGCTTCGGGAAGGCCATGTCCCGGGCCCCGATCTGGAGCGGGATCAGGTAGTTGGCGAAGACCCCGACCAGCAGCGGCATGATGGCGAAGAACACCATGAAGGTGCCGTGCATCGTGACCAGGCCCGTGTAGCCCTCCGGCAGCAGGATCCCGCCGGGCGCCATCCCCTCACCGAGGAGGGCCTCGCCGCCCGGGATCGCCTCGCCCGGCCACGCGAGCTGGTGGCGCATGGCGAGGGCGAGCAGCCCGCCGACGAGCAGGAACACCAGGCTCGTCACGAGGAACTGGATCCCGATCACCTTGTGGTCGGTGGAGAAGACGTACTTGCGGAGGAAGCCCTGCTCGTGCTCCTCCCGCACCGGGGTCCCCGTCCCCTCCTCTACGATCGTGGCCATGTCGCTCCCTTCCCGTGTTCGGTCCCATCGACGAGCGCTCGCGCCGCGCCGCCCCGGTCACGTCCTCGGGGGCACTCCGTCCGCCGGGCGCTCCGACCTCGTCGGCCGGGAGCGCAGTCGGCGCCGACGCCCGTCACGAGCTGGCGTCGGCCGACTCCGCGGCCTCCGCGCTCCTCTCGGCGTACCAGTCGTCGAACTCCTCGCCCCCCTGCACGGTGACCCGGGCGCTCATGCGGTAGTGGCCCAGCCCGCAGAGCTCCGCGCACCCCATCTCCAGCTCGCCGGTCTCGGTGACCTCGAACCAGGCCGTGGTGACCCTGCCCGGAACGGCGTCCTGCTTCACCCGGAGCTCCGGTATGAAGAAGGAGTGGATGACGTCGTCGGAGGTCAGCCGGACCTTGACCGGGCGGTTCGCCGGCACGTGCAGCCGGTTCCGGTCGGTGAAGTCGTCCGACGTCCCCAGCTCGCCGTCGGCGCCGGGATAGGTGAAGTGCCACTCGAACTGCTGGGCCGCGACCTCGATCACGAAGGCGTCGCCCGGCATCCTCTCGTCCACCTTCAGGTCGGCCCAGAGCTGGCCGCTGTGGAGGCCCAGGAAGATCATCACCAGGGCCGGCACCGCCGTCCACAGGATCTCGAGCCGGTCGTCCCCGTGGGTGTACGTCGCGGTGTGGCCCTCACGGCTTCGGTACTTGTAGACGAACCACAGGATGCCCGCCTCCACCAGCACGAAGGCCACGCCCGTGATGGCCAGGATCAGATAGTACAGGTCGTCGACCGACCCGGTGTTCGCCGACAGGTTCGCCGGCAGCGTCCAGTCCATGCTCTACCTCCTCGCGTGGAGAAGCACCGGGGCCCGGCCGCCCGTCCCCCGGGGCGTCCCGGAGGACGGCGACCGCCCGGGTCGGCCGACGCCCTCCGGCGCCGGCCGCCGCCGTCGGGGCGTGCCGTCCGTCACTCGCCGCCCCGCCTCGTCTCGAGGCCGTCCGGGCCGTGACGGACCACCAGGGGCTCCGCGAGCGGCACGTCGGCCCCGGCCATGTCGGCGCTGTAGGTGAACTCGACCTGGGCCGATCCCCCGGCCGCGACCTCGATCGTGTCGGTCTGGGTCCCGTACCGCTCGTGCCAGGCCTCGATCACGTGCTCCCCCGGCGGAAGCCCCGACAGCTCGAAGGAGCCGTCCTGGCCGGACACGGCGTAGTACGGATGGTCCAGCACCCCGATGTAGGCGTTCATCCACCCGTGCACGTCACACGCGACCGGGACCATGACCTCCGGGAGGGTGAACTCCCGCTCGGTCTGCATCCCCTCCTGCGGCTGGCTGATGTTGAACCCCCGGTTCTCGGAGGGCTGGGCGTTGATGTTGTGCAGCACCGGGTCGCTGTTGAGGATCGCCAGCGGCTGTCCCGTCTGGACCCCCAGCACGTGGGGCTGGTACCGGCAGTTCTGCTGGTCGAGCTCGACCGCCTCGCTCGGGGTCGGGAAGTCGCGGTCCAGGTCGGACTTCACGTAGACGAAGACGTTCTGGAGGGCGCCGTCCTGGACGAGGACGTGCTGGGTGGTGGGCCCCTCCTCGCCGTAGGCCGTCGCGCACGCCTCCTCCGCGGCCATGTCGATGGGCTCGGCCTCGGGCGGCGTGCCCTCGAAGCTGACCATGCCGGAGGCGGTCGCCTGGGAGTCCGGCGGGACCACGGGGCCCTGCTGCTCGGCCTGCGCGGCCTCGCCGTCCTCGGCCTCCGGCTCCTCGCCTCCGCCGCACGCGGCCACCGCCAGGGCGGCCACGACGGCCACGATCGATCGGACGGGCGTCGCTCGGGTCTCGGTCATCTCGGCTCTCCTCCGTGCTGGGTGTGTCGGGATCTGTCGGTCGACGTCTCGAATTCGTGCCTTCGGTCCTCCGGCTCCCGCGGCGTCACGCCTCTCCCCCCTGCTCCCGTCGCCGGCGGGCCCGGCGGGCGAGGAACATCCCCACGCCGCCGGTGAGGAGCACGGCCACCAGAGGCGCCATCCAGAGGCTCGGGCCGGTCGGTTCCTCGAGGATCAGGAAGTACCAGCTGCTCACCGACCCCCGGGTCTCGTCCTCCCCGTTGTTGCCGTCCCAGGCGAAGAAGGCCGTCGGGACCGCGACGCCGGTCGGGAAGGAGATCCGGTCCCCGCTCTCCGCCGTGAGGGCACGTCGGAACGTGACGGACCACCGCCCCCGGCGCCAGCCCGCCGAGCCCGAGAGGCCTCCCCCCTGGAGGTCCGAGACGGTTCCGAGGCCCGTGGCCGTGCTCTCGGCGTGGCCGTCCTCGCTGTCCCAGCGCCAGAGGTAGACGGGGCTCCGGGTGCTTCCCATGAGGAAGTAGGGCCGCTCGCGCCCCTCGGGCACCTCGGTCGGGAACTGGACGGCGAACCGGTCGGAGAGCGGCTCGGTGGGGATCGGGGTGCCGTCGTCGAACATGTGGTCGGCGAACTTCCGCTGCCACTCCCGCCAGGCCGAGTCGGGGCTGGCGGAGGGGTCGTTCCAGGAGACGCGCAGCACGATCTCCTCGCCGTCGTGGACGCCCTGGACCCACACGCCCCGCACCATCGGCTCGAACTGCCGCGGCCGCTCGATCACCTGCCCGGCCAGCGGGAAGTAGAACCGCTCGACGTCCGACCACGCCTCGTCGTCGGGCCCCTCGGGGAGGGAGCCCTCCCGCCGCTCGACCCGCACGGCGTCGTCGACCGGCGGCGGGGACTGCTCGGGCCCCAGGCTCCGGACGTAGTGGGCGAGGTTCCAGAGGTCCTGCTCGTCCACCACCCCCGACTCCAGGACGTCGGCCTGCGTCGGCATCGGCGTGCCGTCGAGGCCCGTCAGGAAGCGGGTGTGGATCGCCTCGACCGAGCTCCCGCCGTTGAACTCCCACGGCCGGGTCAGGTCGGCCGCCCGGATGGGGCGGTTCTGCCAGTCCTCCAGGGTCGGGGCCGACTCGCCGTCCCCCCGGCCCGCCTGGCCGTGGCATCGGTAGCACTCCAGCTCCTCGTAGACCTCGCGGCCCGCCTCGACGGCCTCCTCGCCCCCGCCCGGGTCCTCGCTGAACTCCATGGGCTCCGGGGGCTCGCCCCGCCCGAAGAAGCGCGAGAGGCTCTTCAGGTAGGCGATGACGTCCTCCCGCTCCGACCGGCTGAGCTCCGGCCATCCGGGCATGGTCGTCCCCGGAAGCCCGTCCCGGATCACGGCGTGCAGGTCCTGGTCGGTGGGGAGCTGCCCGCTGGCGGTGGTGCGCACCTGGTACCGGGCCTCGGTGAAGTCCCGCGGGCGCGGCAGCATGCGGTCGGCGGCGGGCCCGTCGCCCGCGCCCTCGGCCCCGTGGCACTCCTGGCACCACCGCCGGTAGATCTCCTCGCCCCGCTCGACGTCCTGGCCGACCGCCGTCAGCGGCGCCGCGAGCGCCAGGGCGCCGGCCAGCCCCGCCGACACGACGGCGGTGCGCCACGGTGCCGCGCCGCCGCTCACCGGCCCTCCCCCCCTCGGTCGGCCCGGGCCAGACCCTCCCGGCCGGCCTCGGCCGCCGCCGTCTCCCCGCCCTCCCCGCCGTGCCCGCCGGTGGCCCGGGGCGTGAAGCCCGTCCGCTCGTACAGGTAGAGGATCACCGACCAGATCTCCCGTTCGGTGAGCACGTCCTCCCAGGCGGGCATCGCCGAGTTCCACGGCGTCCCCTCGGCCGGGAGCCCGGGCCCGCCCTTGGCGATCCGCCAGAAGACGAAGCTCTCGCTGAGCTGGGGCAGGTTCCCCCCGCTCGTCAGGTCGATGGGCGTGGGGTTGAAGGCCGCGGCGAAGTGGCCGGCGCCGTCGAGCCGGTCGCCGTGGCAGGGCACGCAGTTCTCGACGTAGACGGTCGCCCCCCGCTCGACGTGCTCCTGGAGGTCGCCCTCCTCGCGCAGCGGGTTCTCCATCTCCGACAGGACCATCGTCTCGTCGCGGAATTCGATCTGGTCGGGGGGCGCCGGGTGGACCGACCGAAGCGCCGCCGGGGCGCCGTAGCTCGGCTTCACCGTGTTGTAGGCGCCCCACCCGACCACCGCCATCGCCGCCACCAGGACGCCCGCCCGCAGCAGGCCGAGGTCGGGGTCCACGAGCAGCGTGCGGACCGGCGCCCGGAACCGGCGCCACCGCTCCTCGTCGGCGCTCACGTAGAGGGCGACGGCGAGCGCGACGGTGAGCATGTACTGCCAGACCACCGAGGACGGCACGGGGGCGCTCTCCACGCCGAGGAGCGGCGGCAGGTGGGGCACCCCCCACACGACGAAGGCCCACGCCCCGGCCAGCACCGCGACGGACCCCCACAGCGGGTGCGACAGCCGCCGACGGGCCTCGCGGAGCCAGGCGCTCATCGCGTCCCTCCTCGCCGCCCGGTCACGACCCCTCCCCCGCGCTCATGAACTCCACCAGCGTCTCCAGCTCCCGGTCCGACAGCCGCTCGCCGAAGTTCGGCGGCATGGTCCCGGCCAGGGCGCTCCAGTCCTGGTCGTAGCCCGAGGCGGTGTCCGCGTCGGGGTCCACGATGGAGCGCCGGATGTACTCCGGCGACAGCTCCTGCTCCCGGATCGCCTCGACGGCCGGGGCCGCCTGCCCGCCCTCTCCCCCCACCTGGTGACAGGCGGTGCACCCGTACTCGCGGAAGAGCGCCGCGGCGTCGCCGGCCGCCTCCGTGCCCGACCCGCCGTCGTCCCCCGGCGTCGCGCCGCCCTCGCCCTCCGCCCCGCCGCCGTCCGAGCCGTCGCCCGCGCCCTCCAGGTCCGCCGGGGTGACGGTGACCTCGCCGCCCTGGCTCTGGAGGAAGGCGACGACCGCCCAGATCTGCTGGTCGGAGAGCTGGGCGCTCATGTCGGGCATGATCGGCTGGAAGCCGTCCACCACGTAGGCCCGGGGCTCCACCATCGACTCGTGCAGGTACTCCTTGCAGCCCGTCCCCTCGACCCGCTCGGCGCACCGGGTGCCGATCTCGCCCAGGAGCTGGGGCGCCCGGGTGCCGGCCCCGTGGCACGCCTCGCACCCCCCGGCCCCGTGGTAGATCTCCTCCCCCAGGCTCACGAGCTCGTCGGTGGAGACGTCGGAGCCGATCTCCACCTGCTCGGGCACCTCCGACTCGACCTGCGGGATGACGTTCGCCACCCCCGTGTAGACCCCGATGGTCAGCAGGACCGTGGCGACGATCTTCAGGTTGGTGCGCCACATGGCGCTCCCGTCCCCCCGGCCCGCCTCGCCGCGCGATCGCCCGGCGTCGGCCCCCCGGGGTCCGGGCCCCTCGCTGCCGCCGCGATCGGCGCCTTCCCCCGCCACCGGTCAGCCCCCCGCCCCGCCGGGCGCCGGCTCGGGGCCCGGCTCCGTCGCGC
>CAYZLN010000031.1:11738-13859 GCA_964479295.1 uncultured Gemmatimonadota bacterium | reverse complement strand
CCGAGCGCCTCGCTCAGGGCCCCGGACGCGCGCTCGAGCTCGTCGCGCCGGCGCCGGCACGCCTCGCAGCCGCGAAGGTGGCGACGGAGGCGGGCGGCGGCGTCCCCGGCCAGCTCGCCGTCGAGGTGCGCCAGCAGGCGGCCGTCCTCCGGGTGGTCCATCGGGTCCTCCGTCGTCACGATCCGTGGTCCTCGTACGCGTCGGCGAAGCGACGCAGCGCGCGGGACAGGATCGTCCCCACCGAGGTCGTCGAGACGCCGAAGGCCTCCCCGATCTCGGCGTAGCTGAACCCTTCCTCGCGCATCAGGAGCATCTTCCGGTCCCGTGGCTTGAGCTCGTCCAGCGCCCGCCGCACCCGTCTCCGGCGCTCCGAGCGGCGGTACGCCTCCTCCGGCGTGTCCGGCCCGTCGGGCGTCAGGTCCTTGCCGCCGGCCAGCTCGGCCCGCCGGCGTCGGGTCCGCGCCCTGTCACGGACGAGGTTCAGGGCCACGGTGAAGAGCCAGCTCTCCGTCCGGTCGCTGTCCACGTCGTGCTCGAGCAGCCGGACGAACGTCTCCTGGGTCAGCTCCTCGGCCTCCTCGACGTCGCCCGTGAGCCGGTGCAGGTATCGGAACACGGCATCGTGGTGCCGGTCGAAGACGGCCTCGAAGTCCAATGGATCCCGGGTCCCGTTCATCGCCTTCCGTCGTGTGAGAGACGCGGGAGTCGGCCGCGTGTGACACCAGGGGGGGCGGCGATGCCGGAGCTCCCCCGCCCGCGGTGGCGCGACCGCGTGTCCCCGGCGCCGCGGGGTCCGCCGGACGCCCGGGGCACCGTGGCGGCGGTCAGGAGGAGGGGGTGGCCTCGTCGCCGGGGGGCGGACCCTCCCGCCCCTCCTCGTCCTGGCCGCCCGAGGGCAGGATGAGCCGCGAGAACCTCTCGTAGGTGAAGTAGTCCCACGCCCAGGTCAGCAGCACCACCAGCCGGTTCCGGAACCCGATGAGCTTGGCGATGTGGACCAGCACCCAGACCACCCAGGCGGGGAAGCCGGTCAGCGTGAACCACCGCGTCCGGGCCACGGCGTGGTTGCGGCCGATGGTGGCGAGCATGCCCGGGTCGTCGTACTCGAAGGGCTCGGCGTCCCGACCGTCGAGCTGGCGCGCGACGTTCCGGGCGGCGTGCTCGCCCTGCTGGATGGCGACGGGAGCGATCATCGGGAGCAGCTCGCCGTCCTCGCGGAAGCCGGCCAGGTCGCCCGCCACCTGCACCTCGGGCCGGTCGGGCACCTGGAGGGTGTCCCGGACCTGCACCCGGCCGCCCCGCCCCACGGGCAGGCCCCAGGACTCGGCGGCCGGCGAGCCCTGGACGCCCGCCGTCCACACCACCGTCTCCGTGGCGATCTCCCGGCCGTCGGCGAGGCGCACCCCGTCGGGCCGGACCTCCTCGACCATCGCCCCGAGCGTCACCTCGACCCCCATGGCCTCGAGCCGCTCGCGGGCGTACCGGCCGAGCTCCTCGGGCAGGGTGGAGAGGAGCCGGTCCTGCGCCTCGAGCAGCCGGACGGTCACGGTCTGCCGGCGGGCCACCGGGTAGTCCTTCCGGATGGGGCCGGCCACCAGCTCGGCCAGGGCGCCGGCGTACTCGACGCCGGTGGGCCCGCCCCCCACCACGACGAAGTCCAGCAGGCCGGGAGCGGGCGGGCCGTCCCCGGCCTCGGCCTTCTCGAAGCGCCGGAGGACGTGGTTCCGGAGGGCCTCGCCGTGCTCGATCTCCCGCAGGGGGAAGGCGTGCTCGTCGGCGCCCTCGACGCCGAAGAACGCCGGGTCCGACCCCGTGGCCAGCACGAGGTGGTCGTACCCGAAGGTCCGCCGGCCCGAGGGCCCGGCGGCGGTCACCGTACGGGCGTCGAGGTCGACCTCCTCCACGTCCGCCATCCGGAACCGGGCGTTGTCCTGTCCCCGCAGGATCTTGCGCACCGGGTAGCAGATCTCCGTGGCGTCGATCTCGGCGGCCCCGATCTGATAGAGGAGGGGATAGAAGGTGTGGAAGTTGTGCCGGTCCAGGACGGTGACGTCCGCCTCCACGCCCTCCAGCTCGCGGGCCGCCCAGAGCCCCCCGAAGCCGGCCCCCACCACGACGACG
>CAYZLN010000031.1:10243-11638 GCA_964479295.1 uncultured Gemmatimonadota bacterium | reverse complement strand
ACCCGAGAGAGGTGGAGACCATGCCGGAGACCGAGGAGCTGGACGCCGTCGTCGTGGGCACGGGCCAGGCGGGCAAGCCCCTGGCCGGGGACCTGGCCGAGGCCGGGCTGAGCACGGCGATCGTGGAGCGCGACCGGGTCGGGGGGACCTGCGTGGTGCGGGGCTGCACGCCGACGAAGACGATGGTCGCCAGCGCCCGGGTGGCCCACCTGGCCCGGCGGGGGCCGGACTACGGCGTGGAGACCGACGGCGTCTCCGTGGACATGGAGACCGTCCGGCGGCGGAAGCGCGACATCGTCGACTCGTGGGTCGAGGGCGCCCGCCGGGGCCTCGAGGAGACCGACGGCCTGGAGCTGATCTTCGGGGAGGCCCGGTTCGTCGGGACGCGGGAGCTCGAGGTCGACCTCCGGGAGGGCGGCACCCGGCGGCTGCGCGCCGAGCGGGTCTTCGTCGACACCGGCGCCCGGCCCCTCGTGCCGCCGGTGCCGGGGCTCGACGACGTCGAGTTCCTCGACTCGACGTCGGTGATGGAGCTGGGCGAGGTCCCCGAGCACCTGGTGGTGCTGGGCGGCGGGTTCATCGGCCTCGAGTTCGGCCAGATGTTCCGGCGCTTCGGCGCCGACGTCACGATCCTCGAGCGCGCCGACCGCCTCGCCGAGCGCGAGGACGAGGACGTGGCGGAGGCGATCGAGGAGATCCTGGAGGAGGACGGCGTCCGGGTGCTCACCGGCACCGAGGCGACGTCCGTGGAGCCCCGGGACGGCGGCGTCGCCGTCCGCGCGGAGGCCCCGGACGGCGAGGAGACCGTCGAGGGCAGCCACCTGCTGGTCGCCGCCGGGCGACGCCCCAACACCGACGCCCTGGAGCTCGGCGCCACGGGCCTGGCCACCGACGACCGGGGCCACCTCCCGGTGAACGGGCGGCTGGAGACGGAGGTGGAGGGGATCTGGGGGCTCGGCGACGTCACCGGCCACGCGCCCTTCACGCACACCTCCTACGACGACTACAGGATCGTCCGGGACAACCTGCTGGACGGGGGCGACCGGTCGGTCGACGACCGCGTCGCCACCTACACCGTCTACACCGACCCCGAGCTCGGGCGCGTGGGCCTCACCGAGGAGCAGGCCCGGGAGGAGGGCCGGGACGTCCGCGTGGCGAAGCTGCCGATGGACCGCGTGGCTCGGGCCATCGAGATGGACGAGACCCGCGGCTTCATGAAGGCCGTGGTCGACGCGGAGACCGACCGGATCCTGGGCGCCGCCGTGCTCGGGGTCGAGGGCGGGGAGACGGCCATGGCGCTGAAGATCGCCATGATGGGCGACCTGCCGTACACGGCCCTGCGGGACGCCGTGCTCGCCCACCCCACGCTGGCCGAGTCGCTCAACAACCTCTTCA
>CAYZLN010000031.1:5935-10143 GCA_964479295.1 uncultured Gemmatimonadota bacterium | reverse complement strand
ACCCGGAGGCGCTCGCCGGGACGGACCCGGAGGCTGGCCGGGAGGTGGACCGTGAGGACGCAGGCGGCCTCGACGCCGCCGCGGCCGGACTCGACCCGGACCCGGGCCTCGAGCCGGTCGCCCCGGTAGCCGGCCTCGACCACCGTGGCCGGCACCCCGGCGCCCTCCGCCCCGGTCCCCACCACCTCCAGCTCCTCCGGCCGGAAGCAGACCTCGATCCCCTCCTCCCCCGGCCGGCGGCCCTCCGACCCGGACCCGTGCGAGAGGAGGCCGAGCGGCGTCCTGAGGCCGCCGGGCTCCGCAACCGCGGGGACGATGTTGGCCGGGCCGAAGAGGCGGGCGACGTACGAGGTGTGCGGCCGGGCGTAGACGTCCTGGGGGCCGCCCACCTGGGTCAGACGGCCCTCCCGGAGCGCCCCGATCCGGTCGGCCATGGGGAGGATCTCGTCGGTGTCGTGGAGCACCAGCAGCGCCGTGATCCCGGTCTCGGCGAGCACCCGGGAGACGGCCTCCCGGAGGCGGGACGTGAGCTCCTCGTCGAGCCCGGTGAAGGGCTCGTCCAGCAGCAGCAGCTCCGGCTCCGGGGCCAGCGACCGTGCGAGGGCCACCCTCCGGCGCTCCCCGCCGGAGAGCGCGTGGGGGTGGCGGTCGTCGCGGCCCTCCAGCCCGACGAGCTCCAGCACCTCCTCCCGGCGGCGCCTCCTCCGGTCGGCGGGGAGCCCCCGGATGCCGAACTCGACGTTGGCGGCCACGTCGAGGTGGGGGAAGAGCGCACCCTCCTGGAAGAGCATGCCCACCGGCCGGTCCTCCGGCGGCACCCACGCCCGGTCGTCCGCGACGGCCCGGCCCGCCACCCGGACGCGGCCCGAGCTCGGCGCCTCGAGGCCGGCGACCAGCCGGAGCAGCGTGGTCTTGCCCGAGCCGCTCCTGCCGACCAGCCCGAAGACCTCGCCGCGGGCGACCGTCAGGCCGACGTCGTCCAGCGCCGCCCCCTCCGCGCCGGGGTAGCGCTTGGTGAGCGCCTCCGTCTCGAGCATCGTCTCCGGGGCGGTCACGGCGCGCCCTCTCCGGCCGGGCCCGTCCGGCGAGCGGGTCGCCCGGGCGAGGCGGACGCCGGGGCCGCGCCCCTCACGGTGCTCCCCCTCCGCGCCGCCGCACCAGCCGGTCCAGCACCGCCACCGGGAGGACGCCGGTGCCGATGAGCAGCAGGGCGGCGCTCGCCGACTCGGCCACCTGCTCGTCCATCGCCATCTGGAACGCCGTGGTCGCCAGGGTCTCGAAGCCGAAGGGCCGCAGGATCAGGGTCAGCGGGAGCTCCTTGACGACGTCGACGAAGACGAGGATGGCCGCCGCCGCCAGCGTCCCCTTCAGCAGGGGCACGTCGATCCGGGCCAGCGTGGCCAGCGGCGACGCCCCGAGGGTGCGGGCGGCCTCGTCCTGGTCCACGCAGACGCGGTCGAAGCCCGACTCGACGGTGCTGAACGCGATGGCCATGAACCGCACGGCGTACCCGTACACCAGCGCCAGAACCGTTCCGGAGAGGACCACCCCGCTGAGCGCCCCGGGGCCGGCCAGCGGGAGGTCGGCGACCGCCCCGTCCGCCCAGCTCACGAGCATCAGCACGCCGACGGCGATCACCGCGCCCGGGACGGAGTAGCCGAGGACCGCCACCCGGGAGAGGAGCACCGACGCCCCGGACCGCTGCAGCCGGACCGCGTAGGCCAGGTGGAGCCCCAGCACCACGCAGACGGCGGCCGCCGCCGCGGCCAGCGCGAAGGAGTGGCCCGCGGTCCGGAGGAACGCCCCGTCCACCACCGTGCCCCCGGTCCGGGCCGCCCAGTACCCGAGCTGGAGGACGGGGATCGCGAACCCCAGCGCCACCGGCGCGCCGCACGCCGCCCACGCCCCCCACTTCCGGGCGCCCCGCAGGCGGCGCCGGCGGACGGGCCGGTCGGCCCCGCCCCCGTCGCCGAAGCGGGCGGCGCCCCGCTGCAGGCGCTCGAGCACCAGCAGCAGGAGGACGACCGCCATGAGGGACGCCGAGAGCCGGAGCGCCGCGTCGAGGTCGCCGAGCCCGAACCAGGCGCGGAAGATCCCCGTGGTGAAGGTGGGGACCCCGTAGTAGGTGACGGCGCCGTAGTCGTTGAGCACCTCCAGCAGCACCAGCGCCACCCCGACGGCCACGGCGGGCCGGGCCATCGGGAGCCCCACGCGCAGGAAGGCCCCGGCGTGGGAGCACCCCAGCATCCGCGACGCCTCCAGCAGGGTCCGGGACTGGCGGGCGAACGAGGCCCGCGCGGTGAGATACACGTACGGGTAGAGCACCAGCGCGAAGACCAGCACCATGGGCCCCAGGCCCATGACGTCCAGGTGGAGGAACTCGCCCTCCAGGCCCGGCACGAGGGCGCGGACCGCCGCCTGGACCGGGCCGGCGACGTCGAACATCCCCGAGTAGGTGTAGGCCGCCACGAAGGCCGGGACCGCGAGGGGGAGGATCAGCGCCCACTCGAAGACGCGCCGTCCGGGGAACGAGCACGTCTCCACGAGCCAGGCGGTCCCGACGCCGACGACGACGGCGAGCCCCCCGACGCCGAGCCCGAGGAGAAGGGTGTTGAGCAGGTAGTCGGGCAGGACGGTCGAGGCCAGATGCCCCCAGGTCCTCCCGGCCGGGGAGAAGAGCCCGAGCCCCACGACGGCCACCGGCAGCGTGAGCAGGAGGATCGACGCCGCGGCCGTCGCCGTCCACCCGGGACGGCCCCGCCGCAGCCCGCGCAGCCCGCGCGACGCGGCCGACCGGAGCCGGGACGGGACGGCCGAGGGGGCAGTGGGGACGCTCATCTCAGGGCCGGGTCCCGGCGGGACGGGCGGCCGGGGGGAAGGCCCCGGCCGACGGGCCGCGGGCCGGCGGGGCTCCGTCGGCGCGCGGCGCGCCGATCAGCGCCATCCCACCTCGTCGAAGATCCGGACGGCCGTGTCGTTGAGGCGCCCCAGCTCAGAGAGGTTGATCGTGTCGGCCCGGAACTCCCCCCACGACCGCAGCAGCTCCGACGGCCGGACGTCGGGGTGGACGGGGTACTCGTGGTTCGCCCGGGCGAAGACGCGCTGCGCCTCCGGGCTCGTCAGGAACTCCAGCAGACGGACGGCGGCCTCCGGCTCGTCGGCGGCGGCGGTGACCCCCGCGCCGCTCACGTTCACGTGCGCCCCGCGGCCGTCCTGGTTCGGGAAGTGCACGCCCAGCGCCTCGCCGACCCGGCGCTCCTGCGGGTCGTCCGAGGTCTTGAGGCGGGCGACGTAGTAGTGGTTCACCAGCGCGACGTCGCCCACCCCGGCCGCGACGCCCTTGGCCTGGTCGGTGTCGCCCCCCTGGGGCGGCCGGGCCATGTTCTCGACGACGCCGCGGGCCCAGCGGCGTGCGGCCTCCTCGCCGTTCGCGGCCACGAGGGAGGCGAGCAGGGACTGGTTGTAGACGTTCTCCGAGGAGCGGACGAGGACCCGGCCCTCCCAGCGGTCGTCGGCCAGCCCCTCGTAGTCCGGCAGCTCCGAGGCGTCGACGCGGTCGCGGGCGTACGTGACGATCCGCGCGCGCTCGGTGAGCCCGAACCAGAGGCCCTCGGGGTGGCGGAGGTGCGCCGGCACGCGCTCCTCCAGCACGTCGGAGCTCACGGGCTGCAGGAGGTCCTGCTCGACGGCGCGGTGCAGGCGCCCGGCGTCCACGGTGACGAGGACGTCGGCCTCCGTCCCCTCGCCCTCCGTCTCGAGCCGCGTGATGAGCTGGTCGGCCGAGCCGCTGACCACCCGGACCTCGATCCCCGTCTCCTCGGTGAAGCGGTCGTAGAGGCTGTCGTCGGAGGGGTAGTGCCGGTGGGAGTAGACGTGGACGACGGCGTCCGACGCCGCTGCGCCGTCGTCGTCGGCCGACGCCTCCCCGTCGGCGCCTCCCTCCCCGCCGCAGGCGGCCGGGCCGAGGAGGAGCAGGGCCGCGAGGCCGACCGCGGCGACGCCGCCGCCCGTCCCGGCCGTCGGTCCGGCGCGGGCGTCGGGTCCGGGTCGGCGGGACGCAGGGGTCGGGCGCGGCAGGGTCCGGGCGGGGAGCTGGGGGTGGTCCATGGACGGTGGGGGTCGGATGAGAGGCTTCCCGGCTCGTTGAGAATGATTTTCAACAGCAGCGCGCAACCTAGGGCGGCCCTCCCCGGAGGTCAACGCGGCCG
>CAYZLN010000031.1:2281-5835 GCA_964479295.1 uncultured Gemmatimonadota bacterium | reverse complement strand
CACCGGGGACGCCATGGAGCTCCTGACGCAGCCGGAGGCGTGGATCGCCTTCCTCACCCTCACCGTCCTGGAGATCGTGCTGGGCGTCGACAACATCGTCATGGTGACGGTGCTGGCCGACGGGCTCCCCGAGCGGCACCGGCCCCTGGCCCGGAAGGGCGGGCTGGCGCTGGCCATGGTCGCCCGCATCGCGCTGCTCTTCTCCATCACCTGGATGATGGGCCTCGAGGCCACCCTCTTCGAGGTCCTGGGCCGCGAGTTCAGCGGGCACGACCTGATCCTCCTGGTGGGCGGCGTCTTCCTGCTGGCCAAGGGGACCCACGAGATCCACGTGGACCTGGAGGGCCGGGGGCGGGAGGGCCAGGCCCGGGAGATGACCCGGGCGGCCGTGGGCACGGTGCTCGCACAGATCGTGGCGCTCGACGTAGTCTTCTCCCTCGACTCGGTGATCACCGCCGTGGGCATGGCCGACCACCTGGAGGTCATGGTGGCGGCCGTGGTGGTCGCCGTCGGCGTCATGATCGCCCTCATCGGGCCGATCTCGCGCTTCATCAGGGAGCATCCGACCGTGAAGATGCTCGCGCTCAGCTTCCTGCTCCTCATCGGCGCGACCCTGGTGGCCGAGGGCCTCGGCCATCCCTTCCCCAAGGGATACATCTACTTCGCCTTCGCCTTCTCGATCTTCGTGGACGCGCTGCAGATGAAGGTGAGGAAGAACCGGCGGGCCGGCGGCGCGTCGGGGGCGGGCGCGGCGTGACGGGCGGCTCCGGGCCGTCGCTCGACGGCCGACGCCGGACCGCCGGCCGATGACCGAGCTGCCCCTGCTGGTCGAGCTGGGGTACGTCGTCGGGGCGGCGACGGCGGCCCTCGTCGCCACCCGTTTCCTCCGCCTGCCGCCGATCGTCGGGTATCTGCTGGCCGGGCTCGTCCTGGGCCCGCTGACGGGGGCCCTGTCGGTCTCCCACTCCGTGGAGCTGTTCTCGGAGCTCGGCGTGGCTCTGCTGCTCTTCCTGGTGGGCCTGGAGCTCAGCGTCGACCGGATCCGGGAAGTGGGACGATCGGCGGTGACGGTGGGTGTGGCGCAGATGGCGGCCACGTGCGCCCTGGGCGGCGGCATCGCGCTGGCGTTCGGCTTCGGGCCGACGCAGGCGCTCTTCCTGGGCCTGGCCGTGACCTTCAGCAGCACCGTCGTCGTGGTGAAGCTGCTGGACGAGCTCGGGGCCCTGGACGAGCGATACGGGCGTCTGTCCATCGGGGTCCTCCTGGTCCAGGACGTCGCCGTGGCCCTCGTCCTCACGCTCGTGAGCGGCCTGGCCGGCGGCGCGGGGGAGGGGATCGCCTCGGCGGGACGCGGGCTCGCGGGGGCGATGGCGGGGCTGGCGGTGCTGGTGGCGGTGGCGGCGGCGGCCGTCCGGTGGGGGCTGCGGGAGCTGATGGCGTGGCTCTCCGACGCGCCGGACGGCCTCTTCGTGGCGAGCCTGGCCTGGTGCCTCGGCTTCATCCTGGCGGCCGAGGCGCTGCACCTCTCGGTCGAGCTCGGCGCGTTCGTGGCGGGCGTGGCCCTGGCCCAGCTCCCCCAGGCCCACGAGCTCGCGGGCCGCGTCCGGCCCCTGGTGGACTTCTTCGTGGCCGTCTTCTTCGTGTCGCTGGGCGCCGGCCTGGACCTGGTCGCCGGGGTCCGCCACTGGGCCCCCGCGCTCGCCCTGTCGGCCTTCGTGCTGGTCGGGAAGCCGGTGATCGTCGGCGGGCTGCTGGGCCGCATGGGGCACTCCGACCGGAGCGGGCTGCTGGCCGGGCTGACGCTGGGCCAGATCAGCGAGTTCGCCTTCGTGCTGCTGGGCACCGCCGTGGCGGCGGGCGCGGTGCCGGCCGACCTGCTCTCCCTGGTCGGCCTCGTCGGCCTGGTCACGATCGGCGGCTCGGCCGTCGTCGCGCCCCTCGGGGAGCGGCTCTACGGCTGGCTCGGGGACAGCCCCCTGCTGCGGCTCTTCGGCCGTGCGGCCGCGCCGGGGGAGGGCGCGGCGTCCGGGCGGGCGGGCCACGTCGTGGTGGTGGGGATGAACGCCCTCGGCCGGGCGCTGGTCCGCGGCCTCGCCGAGCGGGGCGAGGCCGTGGTGGCGGTGGACAGCGACCGGGGCAAGCTCGGGGGGCTCCCGGCGGAGACGGTCGTGGGGGACGTGGGCCGGCCCTCGGTGCTCGACCGGGCGGACGTCGCCGCGGCGAAGCTGGTGGTGACGGCCCTGAGGATCCAGGACGCGAACAGCCTCCTCGCCTACCGCTGCCGACGCCTCGGCGTGCCGGTGAGCGTCAACGCGTTCGACCCGTCGGTGCGGAGGGAGCTCGTCGAGATCGGGGTCGACCACCTGATGGACCCGAAGCACGAGGCGGTGCGGGAGCTCACGGACGAGCTGCGCGCCGCGGGGGCGATCGGCTGATGGAGGGGGTCGCGCTCCTGCTGGCGGCGGCCGCGGCGGGCTACGCCGCGGCCCGGTGGCTGGGGCTCCCGCCGATCCCCTTCCTGCTGGTGGCCGGGCTCGCCCTGTCGGTGGTCGTCCCGCCGCCGTCCGGCGTGGTGGACGACGCTCTGGTCCTCGGGGTGGCCTTCGTGCTCTTCGTCGCGGGGCTCGAGCTCGACCCCCGCCGGCTCGGGGCCCAGCGTCGGGCGGCGGTGCGGGTGGGCGTGGTCCAGTACGTCGTGCTGGCGGGGGCCGGCTTCGCGGTCTCGTCCCTCCTCGGGTTCTCGACGCGGGAGGCGGCGTATCTGGCCCTCGCCCTCACGGCCAGCTCCACCCTGGTGGGGGTCCGTCTCCTCAAGCGGCGCCAGCAGATGTTCGAGCCCTTCGGCCGGGTCGTGCTGGGGGCGCTGCTGGTGCAGGACCTGCTGGTGCTGCTGTCGATCCCCTTCGTGACGCGGCTGGGCGCGGGGGCGGGCGCCGCGCTCGAGGGCCTGGGCGCCATCGCCCTGCTGGGGGCGGCGTGTCTGGCGGTCCGCCGCTGGGTGGCTCCCCTCGTGATGTCGGTCGACGGGGAGACCGAGCTCGTGCTGCTGGCGGGGCTCACGGTCCTCTTCGCGTTCCTGGGGGGCGCCTCGCTCCTCGGGGTCCCGGTCGTCGTGGGCGCGTTCCTGGCGGGGGTGGCGCTGGCGCGCTTCCCGGTGAACGGGGTGGTGCGGTCGGAGCTCTCCCCGGTCGCCGACTTCTTCACGGCCCTCTTCTTCACCGCCCTCGGGGCCCGGGTCGGCGTGCCCGAGGTGGCCGAGCTGTGGCGTGCCGGGGTGCTGGCGGCGCTGGTGATCGTCGTCACGCCGCCGCTGGTCGCCGTCGTCGCCGAGAGGGCGGGGATGGCGGCGCGCTCGTCCCTGGAGGCCGGGCTGATGCTCTCGCAGACCAGCGAGATCTCCCTGGTGATCGGCCTCGCGGGCGTGATCCAGGGCGACATCGGCACCGGGATCTTCACGATCATCGCGGTCGTCACCATGGTCACCATGCTCCTGACGCCCGTCCTGGCGACCGACGAGATGGCCTGGAGGCTCGTGCGGCTCCACCCGTCCGCCG
>CAYZLN010000031.1:0-2181 GCA_964479295.1 uncultured Gemmatimonadota bacterium | reverse complement strand
CCCGTGCTGGTGGCGGACGGTGCCGGCGTGGCCCTATACTGCGCAAGGCGAGGGTCCCCGAGCGAGTGCAGCCGTCCGGCGTCCGACCCGGTCGTCGTCCCCACGGACGACGTCCCCCGGGACGGGCCCGCGGCCGCGGAGCCGACCACGAACCCGGAGGTGATCGTGAACGACCACGTGAAGAGCCTTGCCGTCGCGGTGCTCGCCGGCTTCCTCGCGCTGGCCCTCGCGCCCGTGGGCTCCGACGCCCAGGTGCGCTTCGGCGGGCAGCTCAACTTCGCCGACGACACCGACTTCGGGCTCGGCCCCCGGGTGGCCTTCGACCTGGAGGAGCTGGGCCCCCGGTTCCAGATCATCGGCACGTGGGACATCTACTTCCCGGACAACGACCTGGTGGACTTCTGGGAGCTGAACGGCAACCTGGTCTACCGGTTCGAGCTGCCCGACACCGACGGGGTGGAGCCGTACGGCGGCGGAGGGCTTAACGTGGCCCGGACCGAAGTCGGCGACGTCGGCGACACCGACCTCGGCCTCAACATCCTCGGCGGCGTCGAGTTCCCCCTGACCTCGGTGACCCCGTTCGTCGAGCTGCGGGTGACGGCCGAAGGCTCGGAGCAGCTCTACATCACGGGCGGCGTCCTGGTGCCGTGACGGTCCGGGCGTGAGCCTGGAGCGGTATCGGGGGATCGTCCCCGACTGGGACGACTTCCGGGAGCACGCCGGCCGCCCCGAGCCCGTCTTCGTGCGGGTGCGCACGGACCGGGCGCCGGCCGAGAGCGTCGTCGGCCGGCTCGAGGCGAAGGGGTTCCGCCTCGAGCCCGTCGACGCCCTCCCGCTCTTCTACCGGCTCGCGGACGCCCCCCGCCCCGTCACGCAGACCCTCGAGCACTGGCTCGGGCTCCTCTACGTCCAGCAGGCGTCGACCGGGCTGGCGGCCCGGGCGCTCTCGCCCCGACCGGGGGAGGGGGTGCTCGACATGTGCGCGGCGCCCGGCGGCAAGGCCAGCCACATGGCCGAGCTCATGGACGACCGCGGCTGCCTGGTGGCCGCCGACGCCAGCGACGGCCGGATGCCGGGCCTGGTGGGCAACATGTACCGGCTCCGGCACACCGGAGCGCTCTGCGTCCGGGCCGACGGCCGGTCCTTCCCCTCCGGCGCGCGGTTCGACCGCGTGCTCGTCGACGCCCCCTGCTCGGGGGAGGGGAACGTCCGCCGCAAGGACGGTGAGATCCCGGACCGGGACCCCGAGTTCGAGGAGTACGTGACGGATCTGCAGACCGGCCTCCTCCGCCGGGCCGTCGAGCTGGCCCGGCCGGGCGGCGTCGTCCTCTACGCGACGTGCACCTTCGCGCCCGAGGAGAACGAGGCGGTGGTCGACCGGGTGCTGTCCGAGGCGCCGGCCTCCCTGGAGCCCATCGACCTGGACGCCCCCCACGAGCCCGGCCTCACCGGGTTCGGGGAGGAGAGCTACGCCCCCGAGATGGAGGCCGCCTGGCGGGTCTACCCCCGCCACCTGGACTCCGGGGGGTTCTTCATGGCCCGGCTCCGGAAGGACGGCGACAGGGGATCCCGCGCCGGCCCCGAGGCGGCCGCCGACGCCGGCCGGGACGCGGGGGACGGCCCCGGGCCCGAGGCGGCCTCCGACGGGAGGGCGCCCGGCTGGACCCCGGTCCCGGCGGCCCATCCGTCGGACGACGCCTCCCCGGCGGCGGCCGAGGCCCGGATCGACGAGGCGATCCCGCTGGTCGCCGGCCGCTTCGGGGCCCCGGAGGAGCGCCTCCGGTCGTCCGGGTGGCTGGTCCGGGGCAACAGCGTCTGGACGCACACCTGCGGGGCCTGGCCCGTGGAGGCGTGGCCCGGGGACGGAGGATGGCAGTACGTCTGCGCCGGGCTGCGGGCGCTGAAGCGGGACCCCCGGATCGGCGGCGAGAGGGTGACCAACGACGTGCTGAGGTGGCTCGGCGACGAGGTCACCGACCGTGTCGTCGACCTGGACGACGCCCGCCTCTCCCGTCTGCTGGAGGGCGACTCCCTCGACGCCGGGGCTTTCGACGCGGGGATGGTGGCCCTGCGCCTCGGGGAGGACGTGATCGGGCGGGGGATCGTCGGGGACGACGGGCTCCGCCACGAGATCCCGAAGGCCCGGGCCCGGCGGCTGCAGGAGATCCTCGAGGCCCGGGC
>CAYZLN010000030.1:9477-14051 GCA_964479295.1 uncultured Gemmatimonadota bacterium | reverse complement strand
ACCGTGCTCCCCTCCACGAAGGTCGCGCCGTCCGCGGGAGAGCTGATGCTCACGCCCGGAGCCGCGCTGTCGTCGCCGGGCCCCGTGGCGTCGTCCCCCCCGCATCCGGCGACGAGGAGAAGGGCGAGCGCCGGAGCCACGGCAGCCGACGTCGCCTTCGTCAGCAGCGGGCGTACAGACGCCATCGCGATCCTTCGGTCGACGGAAGTTCGCGGAGACGAGGAGAGAGCGAGACGATCCGCCGGGCCACCGCCCCCGGATCGATAGCCTGTTGGAAATACTACACGCGACAATACAGGGCGGACGCCACGGATGCGAACCCCGGAAGGGGACCCCGGCAGTCGACGTCCGCTGTCGCCGGCGCGGAGGCCGGGTCCCGACGCCCCGCTCCTCCGGCCCGGGAGACCGCGCTGCACCTACATCAGCACCCGCGTGGCCAGGCCCAGGAGGAGGAAGAACCCGCAGAGGTCGGTGAGGGTGGTCAGGAAGATGGAGGAGGCGACGGCCGGGTCCACGCCCAGGCTCTCCAGGAAGATGGGGATGAACGCCCCCATGGAGGAGGCCACGACGAGGTTGCCCCACATGGCCAGCATGACGACCAGCCCGAACGCCGGCCGGCCGTCGACGAGCAGGCCGGCCCCGGCGACGAGCAGGCCGATCACCAGGCCGTTGGCGAGGCCCACCAGCACCTCCTTCCCCACCACCGACCAGCGCTCCGACAGCGTCTCGTCGGCGATGGCGATCCGGCGCACCGTGACGGCCAGGGCCTGGGTGCCCGCGTTGCCGCCCATCCCGGCGATGACGGGCATGACGACCGCGAGCATCGGCATGATCTCGATGCTCCCCTGGTAGACGTACACGACGCTCGCGGCCAGCACCGCGGTGACGAGGTTGACCGCGAGCCACGGGAGCCGGCTCCGGACGGCGTCGCGGGGCTCCCCGCGCACCTGCTCCTCCTCGGAGACCGAGGCGAAGCGGAGGATGTCCTCGGTGGTCTCGGCCTCGATGACGTCGATGACGTCGTCGAAGGTGATCCGGCCCACCAGCCGGTCGAGGGGGTCCACCACCCCGATGGAGGCCTGGTTGTAGCGGGAGAGGATGCGGCCGACCTCCTCCTGGTCCATCTCCACGTGGACCACCGCCGGCGGCTCCTCGGTGATCTCGAGGATGGGGCGGCCGGGGTCGCTGAGCACGAGGTCCTGCAGCGTGACCACGCCCCGAAGGCTCCGGTCGGGGTCGACGACGAAGATGGTCCAGAACTCCCCCACGTCCGGGGCCTGGCGGCGGATGTCGTCGAGGGCCTCGGCGGCGGTGAGCCGGCTGGAGACGGCCACCAGCTCCTGCGTCATGATCCCGCCGGCCGTCTCCTCCGGGTAGTGCAGGAGCTCCTGGATGTCGCCGGCCTCCTCCACCGACGACAGCACCCGGGCCTGGTCCTCCGGCTCGAGGTCGCCGATGAGGTCGGCGGCGTCGTCGTCGGCCAGCTCGCCCACCAGCTCGGCGACGCGGGCGGCGCCCAGGTGCGTTAGCAGCTCGCCCGGGCGCTCCACCTCCTCCATCTCGGCCAGCGCCTCCGAGGCCACCTCCACCGGGAGATGGGTGAGCAGCCGCAGCCGCCCCGGCTCGTCGAGCCGCTCGAGCAGGTCGGCGACGTCGCTGGGATGCAGGGTCTCGGCGACCTCCCTCAGCGCGACCTCGTCGCCCTCGGCCAGGGCCTCCTCGACGGCCCGCCGGCTCCCGGTGCCTTCGGTCATCGGCCTTCGTCGCCGGCGTCCTCGCGGCCGGAGAGGCCGGCCAGGCGCTCGAGGTCCAGGCCCGCCAGCCCCGCGCCCTTCTCGCCCGGGCGCACGGTGCCCGCCGAGAGGACCATCTTGATCCCGTCCTCCACGCTCATCTCCAGCACCTGGACCCGGTCGGCCGGCATCATCATCAGGTAGCCGGAGGTGGGGTTGGGGACGGTGGGCAGGAACACGGTCACGGTCGGCTCCCCGAGCCGGTCCTCCACCTCGTCCGGCGCCCGGGCGGTGACGAAGACGAGGGTGTAGCTCCCCTCGCTCGGGTACTCGGCCAGGGCGCAGCTCCGGAAGAACTTCTCCTGGCGCGACAGCACCGTCTGGACGATCTGGGAGCTGGCGTTGTAGATGCGCCGCGTCAGGGGGAACCGGGAGAGGAGCGAGTTCCCCCAGCCCACGAGCTTCCGGCCCATCGCCCACTGCAGCGTCCAGCCGACCGAGATCAGGAGGGCCGCGAGCACCAGCAGGCCCAGCCCCGGCAGCCGGTAGCCGCCCAGCTCGGGCAGGTGGCGGCCCAGGATCGAGTCGAGCCGTCGGAAGAGCCAGGTGAGGACCCACACGGTGACGCCCACCGGGGCCACCACGACGAGCCCGGTGATCAGGTAGCGGCGCAGCCGGCCGAGGAGACGCTTCAGCACGGGCCTCCCGTCACGTCGGGGTCCCGCCGTCGGGCTCCAGCGCACGGGCCACCAGCCGCTCCTGGAGCCGGAACATCGGCGACTCCCAGCGGCCGTCGTCCTCCGGGTGGTCGTGGCCGAGCACGTGCAGCACCCCGTGGACCACGAGCCTGACGAGCTCCTCGCGCAGCTCCACGCCCTCCTCCCGGGCGGCGCGGGCCGCCACCTCGGGGCAGACGTAGACGTCGCCGAGAAGCTCGTCCGCCCCCAGCTCGAAGGCGATCACGTCGGTGGGCCCGTCCCGGTCCAGGTACTCCCGGTTGATGCGGGCGATCTCGTCCCCCGGGAGGCAGGTGATCGAGACCTCGCCGCGGAGCGGCCCGTCCGCGCTGGCCAGCGCCGCCTCGGCCGCCCGCCGCAGCAGCTCCTCCTCGCCCCGGATCCGCTCCCACTCCTCCGTCCGGTTGAGGTGGAGCACGACGTCGGCCGGCCCGCCGGCGTCCGTCACCCCTGGGCGATGCGGGAGGAGGGGCCGGCCACCGGCCACTCCTCCAGCGCTTCCGCCGACCCCTCCCCGGCCGCGGCCGGCTCCCGGGGCGCCTCCGGATCGGGCGGCTCCTCCTCCGGGGCGCCGGGCGCTTCGGGGTACTCGATCCGCTGGTGGTAGATGTGCGCCAGGATCCGGACGAACTCGTCCTCGATCACGTCGAGGTCGCGGAGGGTCAGCGGGCTCTCGTCGAGCTGGCCGTCGTCGACCCGGGCCGCGATCATGCTCCGGACCAGCTCCCGGATCCGCTCCTCGTCGGGGTCGACCAGGGTCCGGGCCGCCGACTCCACGCCGTCGGCCAGCATGACGACGGCCGTCTCCCGGGACCGGGGACGGGGCCCGGGATACCGGTACTCCTCGGGGTCCGGCTCCTCGCCGGCCTCCCGGGCCTTCTCCAGGAAGTACGAGATGCACATCGTCCCGTGGTGCTCCCGGATGAACTGCTTCACGGCCTCCGGGAGCCGGGCGTCGCGGGCCATCCGGAGCCCCTCGGTGACGTGCCCCTTGATCACCTCGGCGCTCTTGGCCGGCGGGATCCGGTCGTGAGGGTTGCGGCCCCTCGGCTGGTTCTCGATGAAGAACTGGGGCCGGGCCATCTTCCCGACGTCGTGGTAGTAGACGCCCGCCCGGGCGAGCACGGCGTCCGCGCCGATGGCCTCGCAGGCGGCCTCGGCCAGGTTGGCCACGTTGATGGAGTGGGCGTACGTGCCGGGGGCCTCCCGGGAGAGCTGGCGCAGCAGGGGCCGGTTGAGGTCGCAGAGCTCGAGCAGCGTCTGCTCGGTGGTGATGCCGGTGAAGCGCTCCAGCGCCGGCAGCACCGCCCCCATGGCGAAGAGGGTGCAGACGGCGGCGTTCGCCGCCCCCAGCCCGGCGAGGGTCAGCACCTCGCCCACCGGCAGGGTCCGGGCCATGCCCAGGGCGGCCGCCGTGACGGCGTAGGCGCCCCCGATGACGGCGATCAGGATCCAGCTGTCGGCCCGCCGGTGCACCCCGCGGACCCCGAGGGCCGCCGCCGCGCCGCCGGCTGCGGCCATGAGGGGGGCGGTGGCCCCGCCGAAGGGGGGCTGGCCGGCGATCAGGCCCGCCATCACCCCGGTCGTCACGAGGGCCAGCAGCCCGTCGTACAGCCCGCCGACGAGGAGGGCCGCGAAGGCCACCGGGACCAGCGGCGCGGCGTTCTCCAGCCCGCCCAGGAGCCGGGCCGCGACGAGCACGGTGACGACCAGCCCCACGACCACGCCGAAGTCCCGGAGGTCGGCGTACATCTCCGGCCGGAAGAGCAGCAGGACGCCCCCGAGGAGGCCGAGGAGGAGCAGGGCGTAGAGCCCCGAGCCGGCGGACCGTAGCCACACCCCCTCGCCGCCCACCATACCCCTGTCGCGCAGGGCCTCGCGGTACGAGTTGAGCTTCTCCATCTCGTCGCTGCCGACCCGCTCGTGGGCCGCCACGATGCGCTCCCCCTCCAGGACGTGGCCCGCCGTCGTCTCGACGGCCTCCCGGGCCTGTCGCCGGGCCGCCTCCGTCGCCGCCTCGTCCAGCCGGAGGGTGGGCTCGGTGAACCTGATGAGGAGCGTCTGGTAGAGCTGCAGCTCCGTGGAGCTCAGCGCCGCGGGGGCC
>CAYZLN010000030.1:3942-9377 GCA_964479295.1 uncultured Gemmatimonadota bacterium | reverse complement strand
GATGAGGAGCGTCTGGTAGAGCTGCAGCTCCGTGGAGCTCAGCGCCGCGGGGGCCAGCTCCATGGCGGCCTCGTAGAAGTCCCCGAGCGTCGTCAGGGAGTCGCGGTCGATCCGCCGGCCCCGGTCGTCCGACCCCCGGACCACGACCCGGGCCGAGGAGACGCCCGAGACGTCGGACATGGGGGCGACGCCCCCGGGCAGCAGCTCCTGCTGGGCGCCCAGGACGGCCTCCCGGAGCTGGCGCCGGCCGGCGGCGTCCGCCAGCAGGCGGACCTGCTCCGGGCTCACGGTGGCGCCGTACCTCGAGAGCACCTCCCGGACGGCCGAGGTGTCCCCCGCGGCCCGCGCCGCGCTGTCCACCGACGCGAAGAAGCGCTCCACCTCGCGGGCCGACGAGTCCGCGGCGGCCGCGCGCATCTCGAAGATCGGCGCCACCGCCTGTTCGGCCTCCGAGCGCTGCTCGCGGAGCCGCTCCTCCGACTTCCTCACCGGGAAGCCGACCTCGGCGATGACGTCCTCCTCGGCGACCACGCCCTCCTCGAGGTGCGCGAAGCGGGGAAGCGGCGACCGGGGGAAGAGCAGCGGGACGGCCGCGGCGGCGAGGAGCACCAGAAGCGCGCGGCTCCCGTGGTGGACCAGGCGCGCCCGCCAGGCCTCCCCCGGGTCCCCCTCCAGCGCCCCGAGCGCCCGGCGCCAGGGGCCGTGTCCGTCGGACCCGTTCGTCACGGCGGCCCGCCCTCTTCGCCCCCGTCCCCGCCGTAGGCCCGGATGATGTCGCGGACGAGGGGGTGGCGCACCACGTCCCGCTCGGACAGGTAGACGAAGGCGATCCCCTCGATGTCGCGCAGGATCCGCTCGATCTCGAGCAGGCCCGAGTCGGCCCGATGGGTGAGGTCGATCTGCGTCTTGTCGCCGGTGATGACGGTCCGGGAGTCCAGCCCGAGGCGCGTCAGGAACATCTTCATCTGCGAGGTCGTCGCGTTCTGCGCCTCGTCGAGGATGATGAAGGCGTCGGAGAGCGTGCGGCCCCGCATGTACGCCAGGGGGGCGATCTCGATGGTGTGCTCCTCCACCGCCCGCTGGACCCGCTCGGGGGGCATCATGTCCTCGAGGGCGTCGTAGAGGGGCCGCAGGTAGGGGTCCATCTTCTCGCGGATGTCCCCGGGCAGGAACCCGAGGGCCTCCTCCGCCTCCACGGCCGGGCGCGTGAGGATGATCTTGCGGACCCGCTTGCGGTGCAGCTCCGTCACGGCCTTGGCCACCGCCAGGTACGTCTTCCCCGTGCCGGCCGGGCCGATGCCCACCGTGACGTCGCACTCGCGCATGGCCCGGACGTAGCGCCGCTGCCCCTCCGACTTGGGGCGGATGACCTTCTGGGCGGCCGGCAGGACGAGCTCGTCCTCCTCCTCGTCCGGGTCCCGGGCCTCCAGCTCGCCCGCCGCCGACTCGTCGGCCATCTGCTCGACGTCGGCCTCGGTGAAGGAGCGGCGCATCCGGGCCAGCTCGAGCATCCGCTCCACCACCGGGATGCACTTCTCCACCTCCTCCTCCGGCCCCTGGAGGATGAGCTCGTCCGACCGGAGCACCACGTCGCAGTCGAAGAGGCGCCCCACCGTCTCCAGGTGGGCGTCGTTGACGCCGGCGAGCAGGAGCTGGTCGGCGCCCTCGGCGGAGAGGCGGTGCGTGACGACGTCGGAGGACGAGGAAGCCTGTGGGGTCACGTTCGGTCCGTCTCCTCGGTGCCGGTCGTCCGGAGGCCCAGCTCCCGGAGCTCGGAGGCCTCCACCGGCGACGGGGCCCCCTCGAGGAGCGCCCGGCCGGCGGTGGTCTTGGGGAACGCGATGACGTCCCGGATCGACGAAGCCCCCACCATCAGCATGACCGTCCGGTCGAGCCCCAGGGCGTAGCCCCCGTGGGGCGGGACGCCGTGCCGGAAGGCCTCCAGCAGGAAGCCGAACCGCTCCTCGGCGGCTTCGTGATCGATTCCCAGGACGTCGAGGATCGCGCGCTGGAGGTCGGGATCGTGGCACCGGAGGCTCCCCGAGCACAGCTCGTGGCCGTTGTAGACCACGTCGTAGGCCCGGGAGGACACCTCCAGCGGCGCCTCGCGGAGCCGGTCGGGGTCGTCGACGTCCGGGAGCGTGAAGGGATGGTGGGCGGGCACGGGCCGACCGGTCTCCGGGTCCGGCTCGAACATCGGGAAGTCGGTCACCCACGCCCAGCGCCGGGCGTCCCGGTCGACGGCGTCGAGCCGGGCGGCCGCCTCCCGCCGGAGGGCGTCCAGCGCCGGCGACGTCTCCGCGTCGGGGCCGGCCACCAGCAGCACGAGGCCCTCCTCGCCGGCACCGTGCTCGCGGCGCAGCGCCTCGCCGGCGCCGCTGTCCTCGACCGCCCCGGCCGGCGGGCCCGACCACGCCCCGTCCCGGCGCCGGAGCCACAGCACACCCTTCGCGCCGGCCTCCTGAGCAAGGTCGTCGAGGTCGTCCAGGTCCGACCGGGAGAGGGCCCGGGCCGGCGGCTCGTCGCCGCCCCCGTCCTCCGGGCCCAGCACCAGCCCCCGGACCCGGCCCCCGGCGTCGGCGGCGCCGTCGAAGATGCGGAAGCCGATCCCGGTGAGGAGGTCGGTGAGGTCGCGGATCTCCCACGGGATCCGCAAGTCGGGCTTGTCGGTGCCGAAGCGGTCCAGCGCCTCGGCGTGCGTGAGGCGGGGGAACGGCGGGTCCAGCTCGACGCCCGCCCCTGCGGACCACATCCTCGCCAGCATCCGCTCGCAGACGCCGAAGACGTCCTCCTCGTCCACGAAGGCCATCTCCACGTCCACCTGCGTGAACTCGGGCTGTCGGTCGGCCCGGAGGTCCTCGTCGCGCAGGCACTTCGCCACCTGGTAGTACCGGTCGACCCCGGAGGCCATGAGGAGCTGCTTGTAGAGCTGCGGCGACTGCGGCAGGGCGTAGAACTGCCCGGGATGCTCGCGGCTCGGGACGACGAAGTCCCGGGCCCCCTCCGGCGTCCGTCGCGTGAGCAGCGGGGTCTCGACCTCCGTGAAGCCCTCGGCGTCCAGGGCGGCCCGCGCCGCCTGCACGGCCCGGTGGCGCACCCGGAGGTGCTCGTGCATCTCCGGGCGCCGGAGGTCGAGGTAGCGGTGGCGGAGCCGCAGCTCCTCGGAGGGGAGCGACTCCTCGGGCGGGACCGCCACCAGGACGGGGAGGTCGTCGGCCGCGGTCAGCCGGCGCAGCCGGCGCACGTGCACCTCGACCTCGCCGGTCTCCATCTCGGGGTTCACGGCGTCCTCGGGGCGCCGGACGACCTCCCCCTCCACCTGGACCACGTCCTCGGGGCCCAGCTCCCCGGCGGCCCGGAGGGCGGCCTCCTCGGTCCAGTCGTCCTTGAAGGCCACCTGGACGACGCCCGACGCGTCCCGGAGGTCCACGAAGTGGACGCCGCCGAGGTCCCGGCGGCGGTGAACCCACCCGGCCAGCGTCACCTCGCGGCCGGCCCAGGAGGCGTCCATTCGGGCGCAGGCGGCGTCCCGGTACGCGGTGCCCGCCTCCCCCGTGCGCTGGCCGGAGGCCCTCTGCGTCTCCGTCGTCATGCGCTGACGTCGTCCTCCCTGCGATCCGAGGTCCCGTCGCGGCCCGCGTCGCTCGCGCGCCGGGTCGCTCCCGTTCCGGCGACCGGCGACGACGGGTACGCCCGCCGCCGCCGACCGTTCCCCGCCTGACGGCCCCGCCGCGCCGTCACCGGCCCCGGAGGACGACCGCCGAGAGCATCCCCGCGGCGAGGCCCACCACGTCGGCGGTCCAGTCCGCCAGCTCCGGCGCCCGGCCCGGGACCCACCGCTGGTGCAGCTCGTCGCCGGCGGCGAAGGCCATCCCGCAGACGAGGGCCGCGAAGAGCGCCAGGCGCCCCCCGCGGCCCGTCCGGCGCAGGGTGGTCGCCACCAGCCATCCCAGGCCGCCGTAGAGGACTCCGTGCACCACCTTGTCGACGGGCAGGTCGGCGAGCCATCCGGCCGATCCGGCCGGGAGCGGCACCGTGGTGGCGACCAGGATCAGCGTCGCCCAGGCCGCCACCCGTCTCCAGGGACGGAGCCCCTCCCTCACGGCCGGCCTCCCGTCCGGGCGGCCACGGGCCCCTCCCGCGGGGAGGAGACCCGGGCGCCGTCCCCGCCGGGCCCGCGCTTCGCGAGGGAACGGAGGTCCCCGGAGCGGCGTACGAAAGCCCCGAAAGTTAGACGCATCGGCGACACGCCAGCAACCTGCGGACCGGGGCCGACGCCACGCCCCGGCCGCGGGACGGACCCCCGACCGGAACCCCGATGAGCCGCGAAGCCCCGGCCCGAGACGACCCCGCCCCCGCCGCCGGCGCGCCGGACGACGGGCGCGGCGACGGGGAGATCGACCTCCTCGGCCTCCGCCCGGACGAGCTGCGGGGCCGCGTCGAGACGTGGATGGACGAGCGGGACGAGCCGGGCTACCGCGCCGACCAGGTCGAGAACTGGGTCTTCGAGCAGCACGCCCGGTCGTTCGACGAGATGACGACCCTCTCCCGGGAGCTCCGGGACGAGCTGGAGCGCCGCTTCTCCCTCACGCCCCTCGAGACGGCGTTCACCGCCCGCTCGGAGGACGGGACGGTCAAGCATCTCTGGGGCCTGGAGGACGGCCAGCAGGTCGAGTCGGTGCTCATCCCCACCGACGACCGGCTCACGCTCTGCCTCTCCTCCCAGGCCGGGTGCGCCCTGGGCTGCCGGTTCTGCGCCACCGGCTCCATGGGCTTCCACGGCCAGCTCGCCCCCGCCCAGATCGCCGCCCAGTACCGCAACGCCGCGCGCTTCGCCCGCGAGGAGACGGGGCGGGAGGTGACGAACGTCGTCTACATGGGGATGGGCGAGCCCTTCGCCAACCGGGACGCGGTCTTCCGGTCGCTGGAGGTGATCCACGAGGGCTTCGGCGTCGGGGCCCGGCGGATCACCGTCTCCACCGTGGGCCTCGTGCCGGGCATCCTCGAGATGGCGGAGCGCCCCGAGCAGTTCGGGCTGGCCGTCTCGCTCCACGCCCCCGTCTCCGACGTCCGCGCCGAGATCATGCCCGTCGAGCGTCGCCACCCGCTGCCGGAGCTCATGGACGCCGTGCGGACCTACCAGGACCGCAAGGGGCGGAGGGTCAGCATCGAGTACACCCTCATCGAGGGCCTCAACGACAGCACGGAGCTCGCGGCCCGGCTCGCCGACCTCCTCGAGGGGCTGACCTGCTTCGTGAACCTCATCCCCTGGAACCCGATCCCCGACCGGGACTGGAGCCCCAGCCCGCCGGAGCGGATCTCGGCCTTCGCCCGCACCCTCCACCGGCACGGCGTCAGCAACGCCGTCCGCACGCCCCGGGGCCGCGACATCGCCGCGGCCTGCGGCCAGCTCCGCCTCGAGCAGGGCGACGGGG
>CAYZLN010000030.1:0-3842 GCA_964479295.1 uncultured Gemmatimonadota bacterium | reverse complement strand
GACGCCGCGCGCCTCCCGCCCCTGCCCCTCCGCGGACGTCCTCCGGCGCCGGGACGGCCGCCGTCACAGCCCGAGCCGCTCCAGCAGGGTCCCCAGGGGCGAGCCGTCCCGCCGGGCGTCGCGGAGGCTGTCGCGGCGGGCGACCAGCGAGTCCCAGTCGGCCCCCAGGACCACGGTCCCGTCGACGTGGAGGCCGTGGTCGAGGCGGGGCGTCACCCCGTCGACCCCGAGGGAGTCCGCCACGCGGCGGCCCGCCGCCGTGTCGCCCGAGCGCAGCCAGACCACGGTGCGCGGGTGGTCGTAGCGGTCGGCGTTGCCGAAGTAGACCACGTCGAACCCCATGTCCCGCAGGCGCTCGGCGGCCCTGCGCGCGGCCCCCTCCCGGCCCATGCCGTTGAGCACCTCCACCCTGGGCCGCGCCTCCGGGAGGTCGGGCACCGCGCCCTCGGGCGCGCCGGCCCCGCCCCGGGGCGACGGGTCGGCCGGGGGGCCGTCCCGCCACTGCAGCCACAGGGAGCCGAGCAGGAACCCCGTGGCCAGCAGCGCCACCACCCCGACGGCGGTCTGGATCCGCTCCTTCACGGCGTGGTCCGTCCGGGGGCCTCCGGGTCCGGCGTCGGCCGCCCCTCGGCCTCCTCGCTCCGCGTCTCCAGCAGCCAGTTCCACATCTCGACCGTCTCCGGCCGGATCCCGCCCCGGAGCTCGAGGCGCCGCGCGAGCCGCAGCCCCGTCACCGAGAGGAGCGCCTCGGCCTCCTGGTCCGGAAGGATCGCCCGGAGGCGCTCACGGACGTCCGGCAGGAACTCCCGGCCCGGCTCCAGGAAGTCGGCGAGGTAGAGATGGCGCCCGAGGCGCCCGAGGCCGGCCCGGCCCACCGGATGGTGGGTGATCGCCTCGAGCAGCTCCTCGTCCTCCACCCCCTCGTCCCGGAGCCGGGACGCGCAGGCGGGGGCGTGCAGGAGGGGGAGCGGCCAGTCGCGGTCGGTCCAGAAGCGGAGCTCGTCCGCCCCGGCGCCGCGAAGGGCGTCGTGGAGGACCCCGGCGGCCCTCCACCGGACCCGGTCGGTCCCGGACAGCTCCAGCTCCTCGGCCCATCCCCCGAGCAGGTCGGCCACGCGGCCGACGTGCTCCCGTCGGCCCTCCGAGCAGCGGGCCCAGGCCGGCAGCCGGCCCTCGCGGCCGGCCGCCCGGACCAGGGGGTGGACCGGGGCTTCGGCCGGGTCGCCGCCGTCCGGGGCCCCCGCCGTCGTTCCGCCCGGGTCCGCCTCCCCGCTCACCCCGCCGACGCGCTCATCCGGCCTCCTCGGGGCGGAGACGGCCGCCCACCGGACGGTTCTCCCCGTCCACCCGGACGACCACGGGCCGGTGGTCGCGGGCCTCCGACTCCTCGTACTCGGCGTAGCTCACCACGATGACCGGGTCGCCGGTCTCGCCGAGGCGGGCGGCCGGCCCGTTGAGGCGGACCTCGCCGCTGCCCGCCGGGGCCTCGATCACGTAGGTCTCCAGGCGGGCCCCCGTGGCGACGTTGAGCACCTGGACGCGCTCGGACGGGACGAGGTCGGCCTCCTCCATGAGCTCCCGGTCCAGGCTGATGGACCCGTCGTAGTGGAGGTCCGTGCCGGTGAGCACGGCGCCGTGGATCTTCGACTTGAAGAGCGTCCTCCGCATGTATCCGTCACCTCCGGTTCGTTCGGATCCGGCCGTCGCGTGCCCGCGAAGCGCCCGGCCGCTCGCGCCCCGGCTTCACGGCCCCGTCTCCCCGCCGAGCCGGGCGTTGTCGATGAGGCGGGTGTCGCCCACCCGGGCCGCCACTGCACAGACGGACTCCGGCGTCGCCCGTTCCACCCGGTCGAGCCCCTCGGGCTCCACGACCTCGACGTACTCGACGTCGGCGCCGGCCTCCTCCATCGTCCGCCGCGCCGTGCGCTCGAGCTCCCGGGCGTCGCGCTCCCCCCCGGCGAACGCCTCCCGGGCGCGGGCGAGGCCCCGGGAGAGCGACCGGGCCGTCCCCCGCTCCTCCTCCGACAGGTACTCGTTGCGCGAGCTGACGGCGACGCCGTCGTCGGCCCGGACCACGGGGGCCGTGGCGATCTCCACCGGCAAGTTCAGTTCCTCTGTCATCCGGCGGATCAGCACCGACTGCTGGAAGTCCTTCCGGCCGAAGACCGCCACGTCGGGGCCCACGATGTTGAAGAGCTTGAGCACCACCGTCAGCACGCCCCGGAAGTGGTCGGGCCGGCTCAGCCCGCACAGCCGCTCGGCCAGCGGGCCGGGCTCCACCCAGACGGTCTGCTTCCTCGGGTACACCTCCGACGCCGGCGGGGCGAAGACCAGGTCGACGCCCCGGCGCCCCCCCTTCTCCAGGTCGCCCTCGAGGTCGCGGGGGTACTCCTCGTAGTCCTCGTCGGGGCCGAACTGGGTCGGGTTCACGAAGACCGACAGGACGACGGCGTCGGCCAGCTCCCGGGCGCGGTCGACGAGGCTCAGGTGCCCCTCGTGGAGGGCCCCCATCGTGGGCACGAAGGCCACCCGACCCCGTTCCCGCCGGAGGCCGGCCACTTCCTCCCGGCACCGCTCGACGGTGCGGGCCAGGCGGACGCCCTCGCTCACCCGTAGCTCTCCTCCTCGGACGGGAACTCGCCCGACTTCACCGCCCGGACGTAGGACTCCGCCGCCTCCCGCACCTCCCCGCCCAGCTCCGCGAACTTCCGGAGGAACCGGGGCTCGAACCCCTCGTTCAGCCCCAGCATGTCGGGCAGCACCAGCACCTGGCCGTCGCATCCGTCCCCCGCCCCGATCCCGACCGTGGGGATCTCCAGCGACTGGCTGATCTCCCGGGCCAGCTCCGAGGGGACCATCTCCAGGACCAGGCCGAAGCAGCCCGCCTCCTCGAGCGCCCGGGCCCGATCGCGCATGCGCTCGGCCTCCCCGGCGTCGCGGCCGCGGACGACGTAGCCCCCGAAGCGGTGCACCGACTGGGGGGTGAGGCCCAGGTGGCCCATCACGGGCACGCCGGCGGCCACCAGCGCCCGGACGCGGTCCAGGGTCGCCGGGTCGCCGCCCTCGACCTTGACCGCCTCCGCCCCGGTCTCCTTCAGCACGCGGCCGCCGCTCCGGACGGCCTCCTCGTCGGAGACCTGGTAGGTGAGGAACGGGAGGTCCACCGCGAGGAGTGGGCGCGAGAGGCCCCGCCGGACGGCGGACGCGTGGTGGATCATCTCCTCCAGCGTCACCGGGAGGGTGGAGCCGTACCCCAGGATCACCTGCCCCACCGAGTCGCCGACGAGCACGAGGTCGAGGCCGGCCGGGTCGATGAGGCGGGCGAAGAGGTGGTCGTAGCAGGTCAGGGCCGCGATCTTCTCCCCCCGCGCCTTCATCTCCCGAAGGTCGCGGGTCGTGACCCCCCGGTCCCCTGTCCCGGCGCTGTCGTCTCCCACTCGGCTCTCGCTCCCGGTCGTGGCGGTGCGGAGTTCGGGCGGGACCGACCCCCGCCGGGCGTGAATATACCCGGGCCGCGCGGGCCGATCCAAGGCGTGCGGCCCTTCCCGCGGGCCGGGGCGCACCGATATGATTCCCCCCCGTGCACCCGAGCCCTCTCGCCCTTCGCCCGAGCCTGACCGCCCGCCCCGTCATCGACCGCCGACCCGCTCCGCCGCGATGCCCGTCCGCCACGACCCGCTCCTGACCCGGGGGCTGGCCGCGGAGCTCCGCGGCCGGCACGGGGGACGGCGGGCGGAAGAGCTGCGCCTGGACCGCGACCGGAGGCTGGCGGCCCTGCACTTCCGGAGCGGCCCGGCGCTCCTCTTCCTCCTCCACCCGGAGGCCGGACAGATCGTGGAGAC
>CAYZLN010000029.1:11528-14178 GCA_964479295.1 uncultured Gemmatimonadota bacterium | reverse complement strand
GGCATGGCCCGGAACGAGGCCAGGTGCTCGACCGGCTGGTGGGTGGGGCCGTCCTCGCCCAGGCCGACGGAGTCGTGGGTGAGGACGTAGATCACCGGCAGCTCCATCATGGCCGCCAGCCGGATCGCCGGCCGCGCGTAGTCGGTGAAGATGAAGAAGGTCGCCGCGAAGGGGCGGACGCCGCCGTGGAGCGCCATGCCGGAGGTGGCGCCGCACATGGCGTGCTCGCGCACGCCCCAGCGCAGGTTCCGGTGCCCGTACTCCCCCTCCTCGACGATGCCGGAGACCTCCATGTGGGTCCGGTTCGAGCCGGTGAGGTCGGCGCTCCCGCCGACGAGGGAGGGCAGCCGCGGCGCGATCGCCTCCAGGGCCGCCCCGGAGGCGTCCCGGGTCGCCATCGGGCCGTCGTCGGGGCCGAACGCCGGCAGCTCGTCGTCCCACCCCTCCGGGCGCCGGCCCTCGACGGCCGCCTCCAGGCGCCGGGCCAGATCCGGATGCTCCTCCCGGTAGGCGTCGAGCGCCTCCTCCCACTCGGCCTGGAGCTCCCGGCCGCGTCGTCGCGCCTCCTCCATGTGCTCCCGGGCCCGGTCCGGGACCAGGAAGGTCTCGTCCTCCGGCCAGCCGTAGAAGCGCTTGGCCGCCCGGACCTCCTCCTCGCCCAGGGGCGCCCCGTGGGCCGCGGCGGTGTCCTGCTTCTCCGGCGCGCCGTAGCCGATGTGCGAGCGCACGACCACCAGGGACGGGCGCCCGGTCTCCGCCCGGGCCGCCCCGAGGGCCTCGGAGAGGGCCTCCAGGTCGTTGGCCCGGTCGCCGACGTCGCTGACGTGCCAGCCGTACCCCTCGAAGCGGCGCCGGACGTCGTCGGAGTAGGCCAGGTCGGTGGAGCCGTCGATGGTGATGCGGTTGTCGTCGTAGATCCAGGTCAGCTTGTGGAGCCCCAGGTGGCCGGCCAGCGAGGCCGCCTCGTGGGAGGCCCCCTCCATGAGGTCGCCGTCGCTGCAGATCACCCACGTGCGGTGGTCGATCACGCGATGGCCGGGCCGGTTGAAGACGTCGGCCAGGTGGGCCTCCGCCAGCGCCATCCCCACCGAGTTCGCGACGCCCTGGCCCAGGGGCCCGGTGGTGGTCTCCACGCCGGGCGTGACGAAGTTCTCCGGGTGCCCCGGCGTCCGGCTCCCCCACTGGCGGAAGTCCCGGATCTCGTCCAGGGGGAGGTCGTAGCCGCAGAGGTGGAGCGCGGCGTACTGGAGCATCGACGCGTGGCCGGCCGAGAGGACGAAACGGTCGCGGTCGAACCAGCCGGGGTCGTCGGGGTTGTGCCGGAGGACGTGGCGGTAGAGGAGGTAGGCCACCGGCGCCAGGGCCATGGGGGTGCCCGGGTGGCCGGAGTCGGCCGCCTCGACGGCGTCCATGGAGAGGGTTCGGATCGTGTGGACGGCGAGCTCGTCGGCGGGCATCTCCTGCAGCCCGCCGGCGCGGCCCCCGGCGGCTCGTGCGGTCGTCTCGGCGCTGGCTTCGGTCATCCCCTCTCCAGGTTCTCGGTGGGTGGCCCCGGCGGGCGCGTGCCGGCGGCCCGCCGGTCGGGCCGGGATCGGGCGCCGGGGCGGGGAGTCGGGCGACCGCCGGAGCGCGGGCCCGCGGCCGGGGGACCGCCCCGCCTTGCCCGGCCGTCCGCCGTCTCTAGAGTGTCACAGTCCCGGCCCGTGCGAAAGAGCCGCCGGGCCGCACCCGCGTCCGATCGGAGGTCGTCCCGTGTCGCCCCCGGAGCGCTGGCTGTGCCTCGAGGTCCCGGCCCCCGCCGGCGGCGGGGAGCCCGACGGTCGACGCCGGGCCGTGGTGGCCGAGCTCGTCCGGCTGGGCGGAGGGGCGGTCGAGGAGGGAGACGGGGCGCTCCGCACCTACCTGCCGGCGCCGGACCGGCCCGAAGCCTTCCTGGAGGAGGCCCGCCGCCGGCTCGCCGACGCGGTGGAGGGGGCGGCGCCCGAGGTCCGGTGGCGCTGGGTGGACGACCGGGACTGGCAGCGGGCCTGGCGGCGGGGGCTGGGGCCCCGCCGCCCGGGCGAGCGCGTCGTCGTCGCCCCGAGCTGGTGCGAGCCCGACGTCGGCCCGGACGACGTGCGGGTGACGATCGATCCGGGGATGGCGTTCGGGACGGGCGAGCACGGCACGACGCGCGGGGCCCTCAGGCTGCTGGAGCGGGCCGTCTCGCCGGGCGACCGCGTCCTGGACGTGGGCGCCGGCAGCGGGGTGCTCGCGGCGGCGGCCGCCGGGCTGGGGGCCTCGCGGGTGGTGGCGCTGGAGAAGGACGTCGCCGCCGCCGAGACGGCCCGGGAGAACCTCCGGCGCAACGGGGTCGCCGCCCGATGCCGGGTCGTCCGCCTCGAGGCGACGCCCGGGGTGCTCCGGCTGATGGCGCCCCCCCGATTCGACGTCGTCGTGGCGAACATCCTGGCGCCGGTGCTGGTGCCCCTCCTGGGCCCGTTCCGGGAGGCGACGGAGGATGACGGACGGTTGATCCTCGGGGGCATCCTGGACGAGGAAGCGGAGGAGACGGTCGGCCCGGCGCGCCGGGCGGGCTGGCGGCTGGCCGGCGAGGACCGGGACGACGGATGGTGGACGGGGCTCTTCCGGCCGGACGCCGGATGAGGGG
>CAYZLN010000029.1:5226-11428 GCA_964479295.1 uncultured Gemmatimonadota bacterium | reverse complement strand
TCCGACGCCACCAGCCGGTTCACCGCGTCGAGCGTGGCCACCGCCGCGGTGCGGCACGGGTCCTCGTCGACGGGGACGGCCCCGATGAGCCGGCGGCCGGGGTCGTCGTCGGTGCGGACGGCGACGAGCACCAGCTCGGCGTCGAAGGCGCGGATCTGCTTGAGGCCGACGAGCCCGAAGCTGCGACGCCCGCCCAGCGCCTCCCCGACGGCCTCCAGCGCGGCGCGGGCGGCCAGCCGGAGCTCCACCTGGCGCTCGCCGACGCCCTCCGCCTCGCCGCGGTGCTCGGCGCCCCGGTCCGAGACGGCGACGGTGATCCGGAGCCGGGAGCCGGGCAGACGCTCGAGCTCGGCCGAGAGGAAGCGGAGCCGGCGCTCCTCCGGCGATCCCCCTCCGGACCGCGGACGGGAGGAGGGGGAAGACGGGGCGGGCGCCCCCTTGTGGTCCGGCTGCTGTTCGTCCACGGTGCCCTCCCGCGCGTCCCGCTCGACCCGTTCCGCCGCCCGGCCGCCGGACGGGCCGCCGACGGCCCGCCCGGCGGCAAGATAACCGGGCCGACCGGCTCACCGAAGGTTTCGGAGACCGGCCGATGACCGTCCCCACCTTCTACGTGCCCGATCCCGGCCGCCGCCCCGAGGGCGGGCGCGTCGAGCTGCCGCCCGAGGAGGCCCGCCACGTCCGGTCGCTCCGGGTGCGGCCCGGCGACGAGGTCCGGATCACCGACGGGCGGGGGCGGCTGTGGCGGGCGGCGCTGACCGAGGCGCCGGAGGGCGACGACGCGGCGGCGTGCGAGGTCCTGGCCCCGGTGGAGCCCCCGCCGCCCCTCCCGGTGGAGCTGGGCTTCGGGGTCGCGGCGAAGGACCGGACGCTCTGGATGGTCGAGAAGGCGGTGGAGCTGGGCGTGGTCTCGCTGCAGCCGGTGGAGTGCCGGCGCTCGCGCTCGGTGGCCGACGCCGGGCGGTCGCCGGCCTTCTGGCGCAAGGCGGCCCGCCGCGGGGTGTCGGCCCTGAAGCAGTGCGGCGGGGCCCGGCTTCCGGACTTCGGACCGGTGCGCGACTTGCACGACTACCTGGACCGGGACGTCCGCCCGGGGCCCGGAGACGGCCTCGCCCGGGGCGGCCCCGACGTCCTCCTGGAGCGGGAGGCCGGACGCCGGCTCGGGCGGGTCCTGGGCGGCTGGGCCGGGGACCCGCCGGCCCGGATCTTCCTGGGCCCGGAGGGCGGCCTGGAGGACGAGGAGCGGGAGGCCTGCCGGGCGGCGGGCTTCACGCCCGCCTCCCTCGGCCCGCGCGTCCTCCGGTTCGAGACCGCAGCGATCTCCGCCCTGGCGGTCGCCGCCCAGCAGGCGACGCCTCCGCCGGGCGAACAGCGCGAGGAGGAGACCGGTGGCTGACGACTGTCTGTTCTGTCGGATCGTCTCGGGCGAGCAGGACGCCGACGTCGTCGCGGAGGACGACGAGTGGCTCGCCTTCCGGGACATCAACCCGCAGGCGCCGACCCACGTCCTGGTGGTCCCGAAGCGCCACGTCGGCAGCGTCGACGAGCTGGAGGACGCGGATCGCGACCTCGCCGGCGAGCTGCTGCTGGCCGCCCGCCGGGTGGCCCGCCGGGAAGGCGTGGCCGACGAGGGCTACCGGCTGGTGGCCAACACGGGCCGCCGCGCCGGGCAGTCGGTCTTCCACCTCCACTTCCACGTCCTGGCCGGCCGGTCCATGAAGTGGCCCCCCGGATGACGCCCGACGGGGCCCCGGGCGACCGGCCCGAGGGCCGGGAGGACGCCCCGCCGGACGCGCCGGTGACGCCGGGCCGGGGCGAGGCCCCCTCGGCCGGCCGGGAGCACGCGCTCCGGGTGCTCGAGCTCCCGCGGGTGCTGAAGCTGGTGGCCCGCCGCGCGACCAGCGAGCTCGGGGCGCGCCGCGTCCGGCGCCTGCGGCCCGGCGTGGACCGGGACGCCGTGGCCCGGGAGCTGGACGCCGTCACGGAGATGGTCGAGTACCTGCGGGCGGCCGAGCACTGGGCCCCGCCCCGCGTCCCCGACCTGCGGGCGGTGCTGAAGCGCCTCCGGGTCGAGGGGACGGTGCTGGACGGCGAGGGCCTGCTGGGCGTCGCCGAGCTCCTGTCGTCCTGCCGCTCGGCGCGCCGCGACCTGCCCGACGACGAGAACGTCTACCCCCGGCTCGCCCTGCGGGCCGGCGGGCTCGCCCGGGAGCCCGAGCTCCGGGAGCGGCTCGAGCGCTCCTTCGACGACACCGGGGAGATGGCCGACGGCGCCTCGCCGAAGCTGAGGGAGGTCCGCGCCGAGCTCCGGGACGCCCGGACCGGCCTCGTCGACCTGCTGGAGGAGTACAGCCGGGGCCTGAGGGACCGGATCCGCGTGCCCGACGGCTCCGTGACCGTCCGCTCGGGGCGGTACTGCATCCCGGTCCGCCGGGAGGGCCGCTCGGAGGTGGGCGGGATCGTCCACGACGAGTCGTCCAGCGGCCAGACCCTCTTCGTCGAGCCGCCGCCGGCCATCGAGCCGATGAACCGGATCCGGGAGCTCGAGGCCGAGGAGAGCCGCGAGGTGCAGCGGATCCTCGAGGAGCTCACCGAGGAGGTCCGCCCCCGCGAGCCCGACCTGCGGACGAGCCTCGGGCTGCTGGTGGAGGTCGACGCCCTCTACGCCCGCGCCCGCTACGCCCTCGACCACGGCGGGGCCCGGCCCGAGGTCGTGGCGCCCGGCGACGGGGACGCCGGGGGGCCGCCGGCCGCGGCCGGCCGGTCGGGGGACGCGACGGGCCGGGACGGACCGGGCCCCCGGGGGGAGTACCGGGTGGTGGAGGGCTACCACCCGCTGCTGCTGGCCGCCGACGAGGAGGCGGTGCCCTTCGGGCTGACGATGGCCCCGGACGAGCGGGTGCTGCTCGTCAGCGGCCCCAACGCCGGCGGGAAGACGGTGCTGCTGAAGACCATCGGGCTGCTGTCGGCCCTGGCGCAGTCGGGGGTCGTCCCGCCCGTGGGCCCGGACACGCGGCTGCCCCTCTTCCGGAGCTTCTTCGCGGTGATCGGCGACGAGCAGTCGATCGAGGCGTCCCTCTCCACCTTCAGCGCCCAGGTCGAGAGCCTGCGCGTCATCCTCGAGGAGAGCGACGCCGCGTCGCTGGTCCTGCTGGACGAGGTCGGCAGCCACACCGACCCCGCCGAGGGGACGGCCCTGGCCTCGGCGGTGCTCCTGCGGCTGGCCGGCCAGGCGGGGCTCACCGTCGCCACCAGCCACCTCGGGGGGCTGAAGGCGCTGGCCGGGGAGGACGACCGGGTCGTCAACGCGTCGCTCCAGTTCGACGGCGAGCGGCTGCGGCCCACCTACCGCCTCCGCCGCGACCGCCCGGGGCGCAGCTACGCCTTCGAGATCGCCCGGCGCCTGGGCCTGCCCGAGGACGTCGTCGAGGAGGCCCGCGGGCGGATGGAGGCCGGCGAGCGCCGCATGGAGGACGTGCTCGCCGAGCTGGAGGAGAAGGAGCGGGAGCTGGCGCGCCTCACCGGCCGGGCCGAGGATCGGTCGGACGAGCTGGAGTCTCGGGCGCGGGAGCTCGAGGCCCGCGCCGAGGAGCTCGACCGCCGCGAGTCGGAGATCGAGCGGGCGGCCCGGGAGCGGGCCGAGGAGTACCTGCTGGAGGCACGCCGCGAGGTGGAGGACGCGATCGGCCGGCTGGAGGAGGAGTACGACCGCGCCGCCCGGGCGGCGGGGGAGGGCGAGGGCCCGGACCCGGAGGAGGCGGCCTCGGAGGCGCGCTCCCGGGTCGAGGAGGCGGTGCGCGAGAGCCGGGAGGCGATGCCCGACGCCCCGGACGCGGGCGGCGGCGAGGCCCCGGAGCTCGAGCCCGGCGACGCCGTCCGCGTGCGGTCGCTCGACCGGCGGGGCACGGTGAAGGAGCTGAGGGGCGACCGGGTCACCGTGGAGGCCGGCGGCATCCGGCTCACCGTGCCGGCCACCGACCTCGAGGCCGTCGAGGCCGAGGACGGGGAGGACGCGGGGTCGCGCCCGGCCTCCGGGGCCCCCTCGCCCGCGGAGCGGCGCCCCCGCGTGGAGCCGAAGAGCGAGGTCCACCTCCGGGGGCTCCGGGTGGACGAGGTGGAGTCGGAGCTGCTCCCCTACCTCGACGCGGCCGTCGTGGCGGATCTTCCCCGGTTCCGCATCGTACACGGAAAGGGAACCGGCGCGGTCCGGGAGCGGGTGCGCCAGATCCTCTCGTCCGACCCCCGGGTGGCGGGCTACCGGTTCGGCGAGCCGGGGGAGGGGGGACGGGGGGTGACCGTCGTCGAGTTCGAGTGACCGGGCCCCGGGAGAGGAGGTCGCGCTGAGCGGGATCCGAGGACGGCCACGATGGTGAGAGACGCGGTCGTCGAGGAGATCCGCGACCGGGCGGATCTCGTGGACGTCTGCGGCGAGTTCATGTCCCTGAAGCGGGTCGGGAAGAGCTGGCGGGGCCCGTGCCCCCTGCACGGCGGGGACGACCCGAACTTCTCCATCGTCCCCGACGAGCAGATCTTCAAGTGCTTCGTGTGCGGCGAGGGGGGCGACGTCTTCTCCTTCGTCATGAAGCACCTCGGCCACGACTTCCCCGAGGCCGTCCGCTGGCTCGGCGACCGCGTGGGGGTGGAGGTGCGCGACGACGAGGAGGAGCGCGAGGACCCCCACGCCCCGGTGCGCGAGGCCCTGGCCTTCGCCCAGGAGTGGTACCGCGGCCGTCTGGCGTCCGGGGAGGGCGCCGCGGCCCGGGCCTACCTCGAGGACCGCGGCCTGGGGGAGGAGGCCGCCGACGCCTTCGACCTGGGCTACGCCCCGGACGCCTGGCGGGAGCTGCGGGAGGCGGCCACCGACAGGGGCGTCGACGACGAGACGCTGCGGGAGGCGGGGCTGACGGCCACCAGCGAGAAGGCCGACGAGCCGTACGACCGCTTCCGCGACCGGCTGATCTTCCCCATCCAGGACCTCCGCGACCGGCCCGTCGCCTTCGGGGGCCGGGACCTGAGCGGGCGGGACGAGGCCCCGAAGTACATCAACTCCCCCGAGTCGCCCGTCTTCCGGAAGCGGCAGACCCTCTACGGGCTGAACCGCGCGCGCCACTCGATCCGCCGGCAGGAGCACGTGCTCGTGGTCGAGGGGTACACGGACGTCGTCTCCCTCCACGTCCGCGGGGCCGACACCGCGGTGGCGCCCCTGGGGACGGCCCTCACCGAGCAGCAGGCCGCCAAGCTCGCCCGGTACGCGGACACGGCGTACCTGCTCTACGACGCCGACTTCGGCGGGCAGAGGGCCACCTTCCGGTCGGGCGACGCCCTCCTGGAGCAGGGCGTGCACCCCATGGTGGTGACGCTGCCGCCGGGGGAGGACCCGGACTCCCTCGTCCGGGGCGAGGGCATGGAGGCCCTGTGGCGCTACCTGGACGACGCCGTGGATCTCCTCGACCGGAAGCTGCAGATCCTCGAGGAGAAGGGGTTCCTCGACAGCACCCGGGGCCGGCGGCAGGCGCTGGACAAGCTGCTGCCCACCCTCCGGGCGGCCTCGGACCCGGCGCTGCGCGACCTCTACATCGACACCACGCGCCAGCGGCTGGGGTTCACCGAGGAGACGCTCGTGGGGGAGATCGCCCGGGAGGAGGCCCGGGCCCGCAGCCTCATGAACCGCCGCCGGACCTCGGCCCGGGAGCGGGTCTCGTCGATGGTGCCGGCCCGGATGGCCGGCCAGCGGGTGGCCGAGCGCGACCTGCTGCTGCTGCTCTTCCGCGACGACTCGGGCTCCCTCATGGAGACCGCCCGTGAGGCCGGCCTCGAGCCGGGCGACTTCCGAGACAGCCGCTTCCGCGACGTCTACCGGGGGATGACGGAGGCGTGGCGGGCGAGCCGCGACGGCGGGGAGGACTGGACCGACGAGCTGGCGCCGGAGGTCCTCCAGAAGATGGAGGAGGTGCTGGAGGACGATCCGTCGTCCCGCCGGCAGTTCCCCCGTCCCGCCGAGGCCTTCCGCGACTACCTGGCGAGGATCCTGCACCGCGAGGAGCTGGATCGATGGATGCGTCTCAAGCGGGCCCTCGAGCGCCCCTCGGGGTTCGCCGACGACGAGGAGCTCCGGGAGGTGGTGGCCGAGCTGAAGGAGGCGGCCGACCGCCTCCGCGACGAGGGGCTGGAAAGCCTCGTGAACGTGACGCGCAGGTACCTCTAG
>CAYZLN010000029.1:0-5126 GCA_964479295.1 uncultured Gemmatimonadota bacterium | reverse complement strand
CGGCGGGGCCGGGCCGCGGCGACGGAGGAGCGAGCGAACGGGCGACACACGCGAAAGGCGGCGACATGACGATGAGCGATACGGAGATCGGAGACACGGTCGACGCGCTCCTGGACCTCCAGGAGATCGACCGGGAGATCCAGGAGCGCGAGGAGGAGCTGGAGGAGCTCGAGCCCGAGGTCCTGGAGGCCGAGGACCGGGTGCGCGAGCTGCGGCAGGCGCTCGAGGAGGCCCGCGCCGAGCTGGAGGAGGCCGAGGAGCAGCACCGCAGCGACCAGCGCTCCATCGACGCCGGCCGCGAGACGCTCAAGCGGCTGAAGGAGCGGGCCGAGACCGTCCAGAACATGCGCGAGCACAAGGCGGTGCGCGGGGAGCTGAAGTCGGCCCGGAGCAACCTCGAGGCGGCCGAGGAGGACGCCCTCGACAGCATGCAGCGGGCCGAGGACGCCCGCGACAGGGTCGAGGAGCTCGAGGAGGAGCTCGAAGAGGCCCTCGCGGAGCACGACCGCCGGGAGGAGGAAGTCGAGCAGCGGCGGCGCGACCTGGAGGAGGCGCTGGAGCGCGGGAAGGCGGCCCGGCGGCGCCGCACCGAGCGCATCGACGACGAGATCGTCAGCATGTACGAGCAGGTCCGCCAGGGGACCACCGCCGACGTCCTGGCGCCGCTCAACGGCGACCACTGCGGACACTGCTTCACCATGGTCCCGCCCCAGCGGCGGAACGAGATCCGGGCCGGCGAGACGCTGTACCGCTGCGAGGGCTGCGGGGTCATCCTGCACGCTCCGGGCGCCGCCGAGGACCGGGACGACTGACGGACGGCGTGCCGCTCCCGCCCCGTCCGTCCCGCCGCTGGATCGAGCCGCCGACGGTCCCGGACGACGAGGCCGCCCCCCTCGTCGACGAGCTCGGGCTGCCCCGCGAGATCTGCGAGCTGCTCGTGCGCCGGGGCCACCGCGACCCGGCCTCCGCCCGCCGCTTCCTGCGCCCCACCTTCGCCCGTCTCCATCCGCCGCGCCGCCTCCCCGACCTCGACGCCGCGGTGGAGCGGATCCACGACGCCGTCCGCCGGGGGGGGCGGGTCCTTGTCCACGGCGACTACGACGCCGACGGGGTCTGCGCCGCGGCGCTCCTCGTGCGGGGGCTCGGCCGGCTCGGCGCCGAGCCCGTCCCCTTCGTCCCCCACAGACTGCGCGACGGCTACGACCTGGGCGAGGCCGGCGTGGCCCGGGCCGCCGAGGCCGGCGCGGAGCTGATCGTCACCGCCGACTGCGGGATCGCCGCCCGGGAGGCGGTGGCGGCGGCCGCCGGGGAGGGGATCGACGTGGTGGTCACCGACCACCACCGCCCCCCGGAGCGGCTGCCCGAGGCGGCGGCCCTCGTGAACCCCGGCCGCGACGGCAGCGCCTACCCGTTTCCGGGCCTCTCGGGCGCCGGGGTCGCCTTCAAGCTCCTGAGGGCGCTGTGGGAGGCCGACGGCCGTCCGCCGGAGGAGCTCAACCGCCACCTCGACCTGGTGGCGCTGGGGACGGTGGCCGACCTGGTGCCGCTGGAGGACGAGAACCGCGTGCTGGTGCGCGCCGGGCTCCGGGCGCTGGAGAAGAGCCGGAAGCCCGGCGTGCGGGCCCTGCTGGAGACGGCGGGCGTCGAGGGGCGGGAGCTCGCCGCCGGGGACGTGAGCTACCGGCTGGGGCCCCGGATCAACGCCGCCGGCCGGGTGGGGGACGCCGGGACGGCGCTGCGCCTGCTGCTGACGGACGACCGCGAGGAGGCCGACCGCCTGGCGCGGACGCTCGAGGACCACAACCGCGAGCGCCGGACGGAGGACCGGAGGGTGCAGCGCGAGGCCGAGGAGCGCCTGGCCCGGGACTACGACCCGGACCGGGACCGGGCGGTGGTGGTCTGGGGGGACGACTGGCACCCGGGCGTCATCGGCGTCGCCGCCTCCCGCGTCGTCGACCGCGTCCACCGGCCGGCCGTCCTCCTCACCTTCCGCGAAGGGGCGGTCGGCCGGGGGTCGGGGCGGTCGGTGCCGGGCTTCGACCTCCACGCCGCCCTGGCGGAGTGCGACGGGCTCCTGGAGCGGTTCGGCGGCCACCGGCGCGCCGCCGGGCTGGAGATCCGCCGGGAGAACGTGGAGGCCTTCGCCGGTCGGCTCGGAGAGGTGGCCCGCCGCGAGCTCGACCCGGACGACCTGGCGCCCCGGCTCCGGCTCGACCTGGAGGTCCCTCTCGCCCGCGTCGACGGCGACCTGCACCGGTGGCTGCGGCATCTGGCCCCCTTCGGCGCCGGGAACCCGGAGCCGGTGCTGGCCTCGCGCCCGGTGCGCGTCCTCGACGCCCGGCGGGTGGGGAGCGGGGACGAGCACCTCAAGGGGACCCTGGCCGGCCCGGAGGGCGGCCGTCTCCCCGCCATCGGCTTCGGCCTCGGCGACCGCGCCGAGGAGGTGGCGTCCGGGTCGGACGACGCGTGGGAGGTGGCCTACGAGCTGGCGGAGGACGTCTGGCGCGGCCGCCGGCGGCTCCAGGCCCGGATCCGGGACCTGCGGCCGGCCGGGGACGCCCGGGCGGGGCGATGACCCGCCTGCGGATCGTGGCCGGCGAGCTCGGGGGGCGGTTCGTCGAGGCTCCGCCCGGCCGCCGGTCGCGGCCCACGCGGGAGAAGGTCCGGGAGGCCTGGTTCTCGGCGCTGGGCCCGGGCCTCCGGGGGCTCCGGGTCGTCGACCTCTTCGCGGGCTCCGGGGCGCTGGGGCTGGAGGCGTTGTCGCGCGGGGCGGCCCGCGTACATTTCGTGGAGTCGGACGGGAGGACGGCGGCGGTGCTCGCCGACAACGTGGAGACGCTGGGCGTGGGCGGCCGCGCCGAGGTGGTCCGGCGCGACGTCGGGGCGTTCCTGGACGACCGCGAGGCGGGGGCGCCGGAGGGGGCCCGCTTCGACCTGGCCCTGGCCGACCCCCCGTACGGATCGGGGTGGCCGGCCCGGCTGGCCCGGCGGATGCGCCGCGCCCCCTTCGCCGCGCTGCTCTGCGTCGAGCACGCCCCCGGCGAGCTGGACGGGATCGGCGACCCGGCCTGGCGCCGTCGGTACGGCGACACGGAGCTGACCTTCCTCGAGGCAGGGGGACGGGCCGGGGAAGAGGACCTCGACGAGGAGGGGACCGACGCGGAGCGCCGGGACCCCGGCGGGGACGATCCCGGGCGCTGACCGACCCCGCCCGGAGCCCGGCGCGCCCGGGCCCGGACGCTGACGCCGAACGCGGGAAGGAGCGAGGCAGACGTGACCGACGCGCAGATCGCCGTGTACCCGGGGTCCTTCGACCCGCTCACTTGCGGTCACGCCGACATCGCCGAGCGGGCCCTCGGCCTGGTGGACCGCCTCGTGGTGGGCGTCGCCGAGACCTCCACCGAGGAGAAGGACGAGCTCTTCACCGTCGAGGAGAGGGTGGAGCTGATCCGGGAGGTGTACCGCGACGAGCCGGAGATCGAGGTCACCTCCTTCGCCGGGCTCCTGGTGGACTTCGCCCGCGACCGGGACGCGCGGATCCTGGTCCGGGGGCTGCGCGCCGTCAGCGACTTCGAGTACGAGTTCCAGATGGCCCAGATGAACCGGTCGCTGTGGCCCGAGGTCGAGACGATCTTCATGGCCCCGGCCAACCGGTACACCTTCCTCTCGGCCTCCCTCGTCCGGGAGGTGGCCAGCCTGGGGGGCGACGTCTCCGAGTACGTGCCCGGCCCCGTGCTGGACCGGATGGTCGACCGGTTCGGGGCCTCCGCCCGGGGCCGATGAGCTTCCTCCGGGGCCTTCGCGAGCGGGCGTCCGCGTCGGGGCCCCGCCGGATCGGGTTCCCGGAGGCCGACGAGGAGCGCACCGCCGAGGCCGTCGCCAGGCTCGCCGAGGAGGGGACGGTGGAGCCGGTGGCCGTCGGCCCGGCCGACGGGCTCGCGGCCCTCCGGGAGCGGGCCCCGGGGGTCGAGGTCGTCGAGCCCCGGGCGGCCGCGGGCCTGAAGCGACGGGGCGACGGGCCCGGGGCCGGGACGTCCCCCCTGCGGGCGGCGGCGGCGCTGCTGGCGGCCGGGGAGCTGGACGGCGTCGTGGCCGGCGCCCGGGCGCCGACGGCCGAGGTGGTCCGCGCGGCCCTCGACCACGTGGGGCTGGCCCCGGGCGTCGACACGCTCTCGAGCGCCTTCTACCTGTCGGGGATGGCCGGGGACCCGTCGGGGGCGGGCGTCCTGACCTTCACCGACGCCGGCGTGGTGCCCGACCCGACGGCCGGGCAGCTCGCCGAGATCGCCGCCTCGGCGGCCGCGGCCCGGCGCGAGATCGTGGGCGACGACCCCCGGGTGGCGTTCCTCTCGTACTCCACCCTGGGCTCGGCCGAGGGCGACTCGGTCGTCAGGATGCGCGAGGCGCTGCGGCTCTTCCGGGAGCGGGCGCCCGACGTGGAGGCCGACGGCGAGCTCCAGGCCGACGCCGCCCTCGTGCCCGGCGTGGCGGATCGGAAGGCCCCGGGGTCGCCGGTGGCCGGCCGGGCCAACGTCCTCGTCTTCCCCGACCTCGACGCCGGGAACATCGCGTACAAGCTGGTGGAGCGGCTGGGCGGCGCCCACGCGCTGGGACCGATCCTCCAGGGGCTGGCGTACCCCCTGAACGATCTCTCCCGCGGGGCGTCGGCGGAGGACATCGTCCACGTCGCCTGCATCACCGCGCTCGCGGCGGCCTGATCGGAGCAGGGGACGACGGGAATCCACTTCGAGGAGCGAGAGCCGGGAGGGGCGAGGCGAGATGGGATATTCGGTGGATCGGGAAGGCGACGTGACCGTCCTCGACGTCGAGGGGGAGCTCGTCGTCGGGAACCGGCGGGCGCTGAAGGACGAGGTGCTCTCGCGGCTGGGGGAGGGCGACGACAAGTTCGTCCTGGACTTCGAGGACGCCAGCTACATCGACTCCTCCGGGCTGGGCGTGCTCGTGAGCCTCTCGAAGCGCATCCGGGAGGAGGGGGGCGAGCTGCGGCTGGCGGGGCTCGACGACGACCTCCGGACCCTTTTCGAGCTGACGCGGCTCGACACCCTCTTCCAGATCGCCGACGACAGGAACGCGGCCCTGGCGGACCTGTGACCCCCGAGGGGACG
>CAYZLN010000028.1:12839-14209 GCA_964479295.1 uncultured Gemmatimonadota bacterium | reverse complement strand
GCGGGCGGCGCCGGCGACGTCGGGGGCGCGACCGCCGCCGCCGGGGACGGAGGCCGGCGATGAGCGGGACGGACGCGGCGGCCGCCGACGGCGGCGGGAGCGGCGGCGAGGAGATCCGGACGGTCGCGCCGCCCGACGTGGCCCTGGCCACGGTGCCCGGCCGGATCGAGGGCCGGTGGCTCGTCGCCCTCTCGCTGCTGGTCGCGGTCGGCGCCGCCGGCTTCGCCGTGGCGGTCGCGAGCGAGCCGACCCGGGCCTGGACCACCGTGTGGGCCAACTTCCTGCTGTGGACCGCCCTGGCCCAGGCCGGGGTCCTCTTCGGGGCCGTCCTCCAGACGGCGAAGGGCCACTGGGGGAAGGGCTTCCGGCGGCTGGCCGAGGGGATGGGGGCGTTCCTTCCGGTCTCCTTCCTCCTCTTCCTCGGGATGGTCTTCTTCGGCCACGAGCACGTCCTCCCGTGGACGGGCGAGCTGGAGACGCACGTGAACCGGGAGTGGCTGGACCTCGGCGGCGTCCGCTGGCGCAACGCCCTCGGCCTCCTGGTCCTGTACGGCTTCAGCTTCTGGTACATGGCCGTCGCCTGGCGCCCGGACGCCCCGCTGGTCGCCGAGAGGCTCGAGGGGTGGCGGGCGCGGCTGGTGGGCTGGCTCGCGCGGGACTGGCGCGGCGACGACGCCGAGATCGAGCGGTCCCGGACCCTCCTGGGGCGGATCTCGCCGGCGCTGATCCTGCTGTGGGCCGGCGTCTTCACCCTCCTCTCCTACGACCTGATCATGTCGCTGATCCCGGGCTTCATCAGCGTCATCTGGGGGCCGTATTACTTCCTGGGCGGCTGGCTCTCCATGCTCGGCCTGCTGGCCGTGCTCGCCTGGTGGTACCGGGGCCGCCACGGGCTCGCCGACCAGTGGGGCGAGTGGGAGTTCCACGACCTCGGGAAGCTGATCTTCGCCTTCGCCATCTTCTGGGCCTACCTCTGGTGGTCCCAGTACCTGGTCATCTGGTACGGCAACCTCGGCCGGGAGACCGTCTTCTTCGAGCAGCGCATCCCCGAGGGCTCGTGGATCTACTGGCTGCAGATGGTGCTGGTCTTCGGGCTGCCCTTCGTCCTGCTCCTCTGGCGGCGCCCGAAGAAGAACCCCGCGTGGCTGGCGTTCGTGGGGGTGATCGTCCTGGCCGGGTTCTGGCTGGAGCGGCACCTCCTGGTGGGCCCCTCGGTGCTCGAGGGCGTCCTGGAGACCGGGTGGGTGGAGGCCGCCGTCAGCCTGGGCTTCGTCGGGCTCTTCGGCCTCTCCTACGCCGCGTGGGCGAGCACCTCCCCCAAGCTCCCCATCCGCGAGACCCTGGTCGGCGAGGCGAGCACCGGGCCCTGA
>CAYZLN010000028.1:8949-12739 GCA_964479295.1 uncultured Gemmatimonadota bacterium | reverse complement strand
CCACCACCCGCGCCGCTCCGGCCTCGAACCCCCAGTCCGGGCTCGTGCCCGCGTAGCCGGCCGTCACGCCGGCGTCGAGCCGCCAGGGCCCCAGCCGAACCTCGCCCCGCAGCCTCGTGCGGCCGAGGTCGCCCGTGCCCGGCGGGACGACGTCGCGGGTGGAGGCGCGACCGCGGGCGGAGAGGGAGAGCCCCACCGGGGCGTCGTCCGGGCGGTAGAGGGCCTCCGCCGCGTAGACCACCACGTCGTTCTGCACGAAGGCCTCGGTCGGCGCCTCGAGCACGGCCACCCCGGCCTCGCCGGTCAGCCGCACCGGGCCCCGGCCCCAGCTCCCGAACGCGGCGCCCGCCACGTCGGTGGTGTTCGCGCCGATCCCCTTCCGCTCGTCGGAGCTCGGCAGCTTCATCTCCAGGTGGAGGCCGCCCGAGAGCCCCCGTTCACGGCCGAGCAGCCGCATCAGCGTCCCCACCCGGACGTCGCCCGCGTCGCGGGTGACGCCGTCGTCCACGTCGGGGGCGAGGGTCACGTGGGAGGGGCCCCTCTCCTCCACCTCCAGGACCCGGAGGGCGTCGCCTCCGGCGTACACCACGGCGCCGGGGGCGAAGCTGTACGCGACGGTGATCCGACCGAGGCGGGCCAGGTCGCCCGAGAGGCCGGAGAGCGGGAACCGGGTCCCGGCCTCCCATCCGGCCCCCGCCCCGACCAGGAGCCGCCCGGCCCCGTCGGGGACGTAGGGGACGGCGGGGGCGCGGCGGAGCTGCCCCTCGAGGGAGGTCGGGACGACGACGGCCAGGAGGGCCGCGGCGAGGAGGGCGGTGACGACCGTCTCCGGGCCGGCTCGGCGGATCCGCCCGCCCCCGTACGGCCGCCGCACCGCCGGCGCCCCCTCGCGCCCGGGTCGGCTACCCGAAGCGCCCGAAGGCGTCGCGGACGATCCGGCTCTGCTCCTCCTCGTGCTCGTCGGCGTATCCCTCCGCCGGGCTCGCCATGGCGGGGCGCCCCACGTAGGGGACCTCGCCGCCGACGAGCTCCCGCAGCCGGGGCCGGACGTGGGGCCAGGCGCCCATGTTGGCGGGCTCCTCCTGGACCCAGGCCACCCGGTCGGGCCGGCCGTGGGCGTCGAGGAGCTCCGTCACCTCGTCCTCCGGGAAGGGGTAGAGCCGCTCGAGGCGCGCCACGGCGGCTCCGCCGGCCTCCTCGCGGGCGTCCGAGCCGACCAGGTCGTAGTAGACCTTTCCGGTGCAGAGCAGGAGGACGTCCGCGTCGGCGGCCTCCCGGTCCGGGTCGGGCAGCACCGGGCGGAACGCCCCGTCGGCCAGCTCCCCGAGCGGCGACCGCGCCTCCGGGTGCCGCAGGAGGCTCTTCGGGGTCATCACGACCAGCGGGCGCCGGGCCGTCCGCAGCGCCTGGTGGCGGAGGAGGTGGAAGTGCTGCGCCGGCGTCGTCGGGTACGCCACGCGGAGGTTGTTCTCGGCGGCGAGCTGCAGGAACCGCTCGGGGCGGGCGCTGGAGTGCTCCGGGCCCTGGCCCTCGTAGCCGTGCGGCAGCAGGAGGACGAGGCTCGACTCCTGCCCCCACTTGGAGCGGCCGGCGACGATGAACTGGTCGATGATGGCCTGGCCGACGTTGGAGAAGTCGCCGAACTGCGCCTCCCACAACACCAGGCTGCCGCCGGCCACCGCGCTGTAGCCGTACTCGAAGCCCAGCGGCGCCACCTCGGAGAGGGGGCTGTTGTAGGCCTCGAAGGGCGCCTCCGCCCCGGAGAGGTTCGCCAGCGGCGTGTAGCTCCGCTCGCCGTCCACGCCGTGGAGGGTGAGGTGGCGCTGGCTGAAGGTGCCCCTCACGCTGTCCTCGCCGGAGAGCCTGACGGCGACGCCCTCGGTGACGAGGCTGCCGAACGCCAGCATCTCGGCCCGGGCCCAGTCCAGCGGCTCGCCCTCCTCGAGCGACGCCCGGCGCTTCTCCATCTGGCCGGCCAGCTTGTCCAGGACCTCCAGGTCGTCGGGCCAGGAGAGCATCTCCCGGTGGACCCGGCGCAGGCGGTCCTCCGGGACCCCGGTGTCGACGTCCCCCTCGTCGGCGAGGCGGGTCAGCCCGCCCCGGATCTCCCCCTCACGGGCGCCGACGACGCTGCCGTCGGCGTCGGGCCCGCGGTCCGCGCCGCCGTCGCCGTCCTCCTCCTGCAGCGACTCGCGGGCCTCGCGGAGCCGGTCGTCCACGCGGTCCGCCATGCCCTCGGCCTCGTCGGCGTCCACCAGCCCCCGCTCCCCGAGGCGCTCCCGCCACTGGTCCCGGACGGTGGGGTGGTCCTCGATCTTCCGGTACATGGCCGGCTGCGTGTACGAGGGCTCGTCGCCCTCGTTGTGGCCGTACCGCCGGTAGCCCACGAGGTCGATGACGATGTCGTTGCCGAAGGCCTCCCGGTAGTCCAGCGCGAGCCGGGTGGCGGCGAGGCAGGCCTCGGGGTCGTCGGCGTTGACGTGGAGGACGGGGATCCGGTAGCCCATCGCCAGGTCGCTGGCGTAGCGGGTGGACCGGCCCTCCTCGGGCTCGGTGGTGAAGCCGAGCTGGTTGTTGGCGATGACGTGGACCGTGCCGCCGGTCTCGTAGGCCTCGAGCTCGGAGAGGTTGAGGGTCTCCGCGACGACGCCCTCCCCCATGAACGCGGCGTCTCCGTGGATGAGCACCGGCAGCACGTCCTCCTCCCCGGGGCCGCCCGCGGAGCCGTCGCCGCGCTCGCCGCGGGCCCGGAGGTCCCGGGCGGCGCGGGCCATGCCCTGGACGACCGGGTCGACGTGCTCCAGGTGGCTCGGGTTCGGGGCGAGGAAGACGTCCACCGGGCCGTCGTCCGTCTCCACCGTGCCCGCCGCGCCCAGGTGGTACTTCACGTCGCCGGCCCCCTCGTCGGGCACGAGGGCGCTCACGCCCTTCTCCCGCTCCTGCTCGAACTCGGCCAGGATGGCCCGGTAGGGGCGGCCGATGATGTGGGCGAGCACGTTGAGGCGCCCCCGGTGGGCCATCCCCAGCACGACCTCCCGCACGCCCGCGGCGGCGCCCCGCCGCAGCAGGTCGTCGAGCATGGGGACGAGCATGTCCACGCCCTCGACGGAGAAGCGCTTCTTGCCCAGGTAGGCCCGGTGGAGGAACCGCTCCAGCCCCTCCACCTCGGAGAGGCGCTCCAGCAGCTCGACGGCCTCGCGGTCGCCCAGGGGCTCCCTGTACCGCCCGGACTCGATCCTCTCGAGCAGCCAGTCCCGCTCGCCCGGGTCGTCGACGTGGTCGAGCTCGTAGCCGATCGTCCCGCAGTAGACCTCGCGCAGCCGCGCCAGCACCTCGTCCAGGGTGTCGGCCATCCCCTCGAGCCCGACCACCGACGCGGGGACGCCGGAGAGCTCGGGCTCCTCGATGCCGTAGCTGCCCGGCTGGAGGACCGGCGGGACCCCGGGCTCCTCGTCGGCGAGCGGGTCGATGCGGGCCGCCAGGTGCCCGTGGTCGCGGTGGGCCGCCACCAGCGACCCGGCGGCGGCCGCCACCCGCAGCCGATCGACCGGGACCGCCGCCTCCGCCGTGGACTCGCGCTCCGCCGGCCGCACCGACACGTCGCCGTCGCCGGCCCAGTCGGCGAGGGACGGGGGCACGACGCCCCGCTCCCGCAGGGACCGCTCGTACAGCTCCTCGGCGAGGCCGGCGTTGTAGCCGTCGGCCGTCGGCGCCGCGCGCCGCGGGGGCTTCTCTCCGTCGCTCACGTCGTCACCGTGGTGGCTCCGGTCGTCGGTCGGGGGGCGTGGGG
>CAYZLN010000028.1:7155-8849 GCA_964479295.1 uncultured Gemmatimonadota bacterium | reverse complement strand
CGCCGCCGACCGCCCCTCCGCCCGGTCGAGGCTCCGGTAGACGGTCTCCAGCCACTGGTCGGTGGAGATGAAGCCCTCGCCCCAGCCCGCCCAGCGCTCGGGGAGCCCCGCGTCCACCACCTCCTGCAGGCCCATGCCCCGCTCCCTCCGGTCGCGGACGATCTCCGTCGTCCGCACCAGCATCCGGTGGTACTCCTCGAGCCCCTCGACGTCGGTGACCGGACCGCCGTGGCCCGCGATCACCCGGGCGTCGGGGGGCAGGGTGTCCAGCACCGAGGCGACGTTCCGCGCGTAGCCCTGCACGCTCCCGCCGGAGGCCAGGTCGACGAAGGGGAACTGCCCCGCGAACATGTGGTCCCCCATGTGGACCACGTCCGATCCGGTGAAGAAGACCACCGCGTCCCCGTCGGTGTGGCCCCGGGGGAGGTGCTTCACCCGGATCTCCTCGCCGTTCAGGTGGACCGTGACGCCCTCCCCGAAGGTGACGTCCGGCAGCGCCCGGTCGGGCAGCGCCGGCGTGGTGTCGCCCCGCATCACCTGCGGCTCGGCCAGCCGCTCGCGGACGTTGTGGTGCGAGACGATCGGCGCCTCCCGGCCGAACGCCTTGTTGCCGTCCGTGTGGTCGTGGTGCCAGTGCGTGTTCAGCACCCAGTCCACCCCTCCGCCGCCCAGCGAGTCGACCGCCGACCGGATCCGCGGGGCCAGGGGCTCGAACTGGTCGTCCACGAGCAGCACGCCGTCCTCCCCGAGGGAGACGCCGATGTTGCCGCCCCTCCCCTCGATCACGTGGACGCTCCCCGAGACGTGCGTGACGGTGACCTCCACGTCGTCCGCCTCCTGGGCGGGCGAGGGCCCCGGCACCAGGAGGACGGCCACCAGGGCCGCCGCGACGGCGCGCAGCCCCCCGCCGGATCGATCGTCGTCTCGCCTCACGGGTCCTCCTTCGTGGTCGTGTGCGCTCGGGCCTGCGGGCCGGGCACCTCCCGGCCGCCCGGCCCCGTCCGGGGAGAGACTTCGGGAAGCTCCCGGCGACCGCAAGGCGGCCGCCCGCCGCCGACCCCGTCCACGAAAAAAGGGGGGCGCCCCGGAGGGCGCCCCCGACGTCCCGGCCGGGACGTCTCCGTCGGAGAGCGGGTCAGAACTCGACCCTGACCCCCGCGTGGAGCGGGAGGTCCCAGGCCGTCTCGAAGCCCCGCTCGTCGGTGGCCGACACCGCCTGGTGGAAGAACTCCGTCTCCTGGCGGTCGATCAGCGTGATGTAGGGCCGGGTGCCGGCGAAGATCCCGAACCGGGGCGAGACCTGGTAGCCCAGCGACAGGTTGCCCTGGAAGGAGAGCTGGGTCTCGTCGAACTCGCCGTCCTCCGGCGCCCCGACGCCCATCGGGAGGCCGTCGAGGAAGCTCGCCGGGAACGCGTCCGACTGGATGGTCGTCGCCCCGACGCCTCCGCCGAAGCGGACCGAGAACGGGTTCTCACGAGGCGTGACCGCGATCTGGAGGCCGGCCGTGTAGTGGTAGAACCGCATGTCCGGCACGTCGATGGCGATGCCCTGATCCGGCGCGCGGTCCTCGCCGGGGAGGAAGGAGGCGTCACCGCCGACGGTGAAGGCCAGCCGGTCCTCGAGCCAGTAGCCGAACTCCACCCCGAAGGTGGGGCCCGGCTCGGTCAGCTCGCTGACGTCGCCCAGGCCGAGG
>CAYZLN010000028.1:0-7055 GCA_964479295.1 uncultured Gemmatimonadota bacterium | reverse complement strand
GTTCCGGGGGAGGGACGCCACGAACCGCACCGCCCGGGGGCGCTTGGCCGGCGCGAGCCGCTCGCCGAACCACGCGGCCAGTCGGGTGGCGTCCAGGGGGTCGTCGGGGTCGGCCTCCGGCGCCGCCGGGTCGCGCTCCACCAGGGCGCCCACCCGCTCGCCCCACTCGGGGTCGGGCACCCCCACGGCGGCGACGTCGCGCACCTCCGGGTGCGCCCGGAGCACCCGCTCCACCTCGCGGGGGTCCACGGTGACGCCGCCGCTCACGATCCGGTCGCCCAGCCGGCCGGTGACGGTCAGGTAGCCGTCGTCGTCGAGGCGGCCGGCGTCGCCGGTGTGGAGCCACCCGTCGTCGTCGGTGACCGGGCCCCCGGAGACGCCCTCGGCCCCCTCCTCGTCCGCGCCCTCCTCGGGCGGCGCGTCGCCGGCGGCGTCCGGGCCGCCGGCCTCCTCCGGCGCGGGCTCGCCCTGGCGGGGGATCAACCGCCCCTCGCGCCGGACGGCCCCCGGCACCTTCCGGGCGCCCAGGTAGCCGGCCGCCACGGTGGGGCCGCGGACCAGGATCTCCCCGTCTCGCACGCGCACGTCCGCGCCGTCCAGCGGCCGACCCACCGACCCCGGGCGCTCGCGGGCCTCGGCCGGGGTCGCCGTGGCCACCTGGGAGGCCGCCTCGGTGAGGCCGTAGGTGGGGCAGAGCGGCCAGCCGGCCTCGAGCCCTCTCTCGACCATCCCGGGGGCGGCCCGGGCGCCGCCGAGCAGCAGCCCCTCCAGGCCCTCGGGCGCCGGCCGCCCGCCCCGGGCGTCGAGCAGCCGGCGGAGCATGGTGGGCACCAGCGAGGCGTGGGTGATCCCGCCCTCCTCCGCCAGGGCCAGGAACTCCCCGGGGTCGAACTCCCTCCGCAGCACCAGCCGCGCCCCGGTGAGGGCCGCGCGGACGACCAGCGCCACCCCGCCCACGTGCGCCGGCGAGAGGCTGGCGAGCCAGCGGTCGTCCGGGCCCAGGTCGAGGCGCCGGGCCGCGGCGCGCTGGCAGGCCAGGTGGTTCGCGAGCGTCAGGCGCACGCCCCGGGGGCGGCCCGACGTGCCCGAGGTGGCGACGACCGTGTGGTCGGCCTCCGGATCGAGGCCGGGGACCTCCTCCGCCGCCGGGAGGTCCCGGAGGGCCACGGCCCGGCCGCCGCCGTCGCCGCTCCCCTCGCCGTCGGCGCCCTCCCCGGCCCCGGCGGGCCCCTTGCCCGCGCCGGCCCGGTCGGCCGCGGCGTCCTCGGCGTCCACCGGCTCCGGGCGGCCGAGACGGACCAGCAGCCCCGCCGCCCGCAGCACCCGCGCCGCCCGGCCCTCCGTCGCGCCCGAGCAGAGCAGCGCCCGGGGGCGGACCCGCCGCACGAAGTCGTCCAGCTCGGGCTCCGTCCACTCCGGGTGCAGGGGCACCAGGGCCGCCCCCGCCCGGGGGACCCCGTGGAGCGCCAGCACGGCCGCGGCTCCGCGCGGCAGGAGCGCGGCCACCCGGTCGCCCGGCCGGACCCCGGCCCCCGCCAGCCGCCGGGCGGCCTCGTCCGCCGCGGCGTCCAGCTCGGCGTAGCTCCACCGGCGTCCGGGGGCCTGGAGCGCCGTCGCGTCGGGCCGCTCCCGGGCGGAGGCCCGGAGGGGGTCGACCGGGGCCGTCACAGCACCGCCCCGACGCCCAGGAGCACGCCGTAGAGCGCCACGGCCCGGGCGGTGCCCACCAGCGCCCCGTCGAGGGCCTCGGGCCGCCGGTCGGAGAGCACGGTCCGGGCGGCCGGCAGGGCGGCGGCGACCGCCGCCGAGGCCGACAGGGTCCACGGGCTCCAGCCCAGCCCCGCCACCCCGGCCGCCGGCGCCGCCGCGGCCACGAGCAGGAGCCCCGCGTACTCCGCCCGGGTGCCCGAAACGCCGAGCCGGACCGCCAGCGTGCGCTTGCCCGCCCGGGCGTCCGTCTCCCGGTCCCGGAGGTTGTTGACGACCAGGATCGCCGCCGTCAGCCCCCCGACGCCGGCCCCGGCCAGGAGGGTGCCCGGCTCGAAGCGGAGCGCGTTCACGTAGTGGGTGCCCGAGACCGCCACGAGGCCGAAGAAGACGAAGACGAAGGCCTCGCCCAGGCCGTGGTACCCCAGCGGCCACGGCCCGCCGGTGTACGCGACCCCCGCGGCGATGGAGGCGAGGCCCACGGCCAGGATCGGCCATCCGCCGACCCAGACCAGGTACGCCCCCGGCAGGCAGGCGGCGGCGAACGCGCCGGCCATCCATCGCCGGACCCGGTCGGGCGGGACCAGGCCTGCCTGCGTGACGCGCACGAAGCCCCCCTTCCGGTCGTCGGTGTCGGCCCCGTGCGCGTGGTCGAAGTAGTCGTTGGCGAAGTTGGTCCCCACCTGGATCAGGGCCGCCGCCGCCAGCGCCGCGAGGGTGGCCGGAAGCGAGAAGCCCCCCTCGGCCCGGGCCAGCCCGGCCCCGGCCACTACCGGCGCAGCGGCCGCGGGCAGCGTGTGGAGGCGGGCCCCCGTCACCCACGCCTCGAGGGGCGAGGCCTCCCGGCCGGCCGGCCGGTCGTCGGCGGCCCCGCCCGGGCGTCGGCTCACGGCCTCCAGGGGTAGTCGCCGAAGTCGGGCTTCCGCTTCTCCACGAAGGCGTCCCGGCCCTCCTGGCCCTCCTCGGTCATGTAGAAGAGCATCGTCGCGTCGCCGGCCAGCACCTGGAGGCCGGTCTGCCCGTCGAGGTCGGCGTTGAAGCCGGCCTTGAGGAAGCGGATGGCGATGGGGCTCTTCTCGAGGATCTCCCGTGCCCAATCGACCCCCTCCCGCTCGAGCTCGTCGTGGGGGACCACGGTGTTGACCAGGCCCATGTCCAGGGCCTCCTCCGCGTCGTACTGCCGGCAGAGGTACCAGATCTCCCGGGCCTTCTTCTGGCCGACGATGCTGGCCAGCGTCGCCGCCCCGTACCCGGCGTCGAAGCTGCCCACCTTCGGGCCCGTCTGCCCGAAGACCGCCTTCTCCGAGGCCAGCGTCAGGTCGCAGACCACGTGCAGCACGTGTCCGCCGCCGATGGCGTAGCCCGGCACCAGGGCGATCACCACCTTGGGCATCGTCCGGATCTTCCGGTGCAGCTCGAGCACGTTGAGCCGCGGCACGCCCTCCTCGTCCTCGTACCCCGACTCGCCGCGCACCTTCTGGTCGCCCCCGGAGCAGAAGGCCCAGCCGCCGTCCTCGGCCGGCCCGTTCCCGGTCAGCAGGATCACCCCGATCTCCGGGTCCTGGTGGGCGTCGTCGAAGGCCTCCTCGAGCTCGAAGAGCGTCTCGGGCCGGAACGCGTTCCTGACCTCGGGCCGGTCGAAGGCGATGCGCGCCATCCCCTCCGCCTTGTGGTAGGTGACGTCGCGGAAATCGGCGGCCTTCTCCCAGTCCGCGTCGGACTCCCAGTAGATCTCGCTCACGCTTCGCTCCTCTCCGGTGGTTCGCTGCGGGCGGGCTCGAGCGGCGACGCCGCGCCGGCGGCCGGGGTCCTCCCCTCCGGTCCGGGCCCGGCCGGACGGCGCGGGGCGGGGACAATTATGACGGGGCGGGGGCCGGCCGTGCGAGGGGTGGCGGCCGCGGCCCCGGCCGTCCCCGGGAGCGGGGCGCGGCCGTTCCCGGCGAGGGACCCGGCCCTCGCCGACGATGCCCGCTCAGCCCGTGGGCTCCGCCTCGGCGGCGGCCCGCGCGGCGGCCTCGACGACGGCGGTGCGCCGGCGGCGGTTCTCCTCGCGGTCCGTCCGGACCTCCAGGAGCCACGGGCCGCCGGCCTCGAGGGCGCGGGCGAGGGCGCCGGCGACGGCCTCCCCGAGCGGCGTCCCGTCCCCGCCCTCCTCGCCGGCCGCGTCGAGCCGGCGGTGCCCCAGCCCGTACATCTCGGCCGCCGGGGCGAAGTCCAGGCCGTGGGGCGTGGCGAAGTAGTCCGTGAACGCGGGCTCCCGGCCGCGGACCGGAAGGAAGTGGAAGATCCCGCCCCCGTCGTTGTGGACGACCACGAAGACGACGTCCAGGCCGTCCCGTGCGGCGGCCCGGAGGCCGTTCATGTCGTGATGGAGGGAGAGGTCGCCCAGCAGCGCCGCGGCGGGCCGGCCGGTGGCCGCGGCGGCGCCCAGCGTCGTGCTCACCGCCCCGTCGATCCCGCTGGCGCCGCGGTTCCCCACGACCAGCACGTCGTCGTCCCGGGGGGCGGCGAAGGCGTCCAGGTCGCGCACCGGCATGCTGCTGCCGGCGAAGAGGAGCGCCCCGCCGGGCAGGGCCCGGGCCACGGCCGCGGCGACGGCTCCCTCGCAGGCGCCGTCGTCCGGCGGACGCCCGAGCTCGCGCCGGGCCGCCCGCCGGGCCGCCCGCTCCCGCGCCCGCCATCTCCCCGTCCACCCGGAGGCGCCGCCGGCCCCGGTCCCGGCCAGCCGGCCGGCCAGCGCCGAGCACACGGCGGCGGGGTCGGCGCGGACCACCTCGTCGGCGCGGGCCCGGTGGTCGCCCCAGACGGGGAGGTCGGAGACGGCGACCTCCGGGACGTCCCCGTGGCGGTCGAGGTACCCGGCGAGGGCCGCCGAGGTGGGGGCCCCGCCGACCCGGAGCACCAGGTCGGGGACCAGGTCGTCGGCCCCGGCCTCGGGCCGGAGGTGGAGGTCGTAGGCCCCCATGGCCGCCTCGCCCGCCCCCGGCCGGAACCGGGCGCCGGAGAGGGGGTCGGCGGCCAGGGGCCAGCCCGCGGCCCGGGCCAGATCGAGGGCCGCCGGGCCGAGGCGCCCCGGCTCGGCGGCGGGGCCGCACACGAGGAGGCCCCGGCCGGTGCCCGACAGCAGGCCGGACAGCCGGGCCAGCGTCGCCTCCGACGGCGTCCGCCGTGTGGGCTCCGCACGGGTCGAGGGCGGCGCGCCCGGGCCGTCCCCCCCGTCCCCGCGGTCCGCCGCGGTCGCGGGTCCCGGGGCGGACGTCGAGCCCTCGCCGCCGTCCGGCCCGGCCGACGGCCGCGGCTGGAGCGGCTTGTCGAAGGGGAAGTTGAGGTGCACCGGCGCCCCCGGCCGGCCCCGCGCCGCCGAGACGGCGCGGGCGGCGAGGGCCCGCACGTACCGGCGGTGGTCGTCGTCCGCCGCCGGGGGGGCGACGTCGTGGAAGAGGCGCACGTGGTCGCCGTACAGCTTCACCTGGTCCACCGTCTGGTTGGCGTCGGTCCCCCGGAGCCGGTGGGGCCGGTCGGCGGTGAGCACCAGGAGCGGCGTCCCGCTCCGGCGGGCCTCCACCACCGCGGGGAAGAGGTTGGCGGCGGCGGTGCCGGAGGTCGTGACGACGGCCGCCGGCCGGCCCGTCGCCTTGCCGACGCCCAGCGCGTAGAAGGCCGCGCATCGCTCGTCCAGGTGGACGGAGCCGCGGACGCCGTCCTCGCGGCTGAGCGCCAGCACGAGAGGGGTGGACCGGGAGCCGGGCGCCACACAGGCCTCCCGGACGCCCGCCCGGGCGAGCTCCTCGACGAAGGCCCGGGCCCAGGCCAGGTTCAGCGAGCCTCGCGACACGGCGGCTCAGCGCTCGCGCCGGCCGCCCGCCGCGACGGCCTCCGTCCGGGCGTCGCCCAGCACGTCCCCGTCGGCCCCGAGCGCCTCCAGGACGGTCCGGAGCTTCAGCCCCGTCTCCCGCCACTCGCTCCGGGGCGCCGATCCGTCCACGATCCCGGCGCCCGCGAACATCCGCACCCGCCGCCGCCGGACGAGCGCCGACCGGAGGCCGGGGGCGAACTCGCCGTCCCCGGCCGCGTCGAACCAGCCCACCGGCCCGGCGTACCACCCCCGGTCGAACGGCTCCGCCCGGCGGAGGAAGTCGCGGGCGGCCTCGCGGGGCGACCCGTTCACCGCCGCGGTGGGGTGCATCGCCCGGAGCAGGTCCAGGACGTGGGTGTCGGGCGACACCTCGGCCGTGACGTTCGTGAGCAGGTGCTGGACGCCCCGCAGCCGCAGCACCCGCGGCTCCCGGTCCACGCGGGCCACGCCGGCTTCGCGCTCCAGGGCGCGCCGCATGTCCCGGACCCCGACCTCGTGCTCCCGTCGGTCCTTGTCGCTGGCGAGGAGCCCCCGGGCCAGCCGCTCCCGCTCGCCGGGATCGCCGGAGTCGGCGGCCGTCCCGGCCACCGCCGTGGCGTGGAAGGTCCCGTCGTCGAGGGCCGCCACGATCTCCGGGGCCGCCCCGACGAACGGCCGGCCGGGCGACGGCTCCACCAGGTAGGGGACCGCCCCGGGGTTGCCGGCCCGGAGCCTCCGGGCGAGGTCGACCGGATCCGGCTCGTCGGCCAGCTCGACCTCGACCAGCCGGGCCGGCACCACCTTCTCCAGCCGGCCGGAGCGGATCTCCTCGAGCGCGGCCTCGACGATCTCCGCCCACGCCCCGGCCCCCGGCCGCTCCCGGACGGACCGGACCGTCGCCCCGCCGACCTCGACCGGGTCGCGGGCCGGGCGGCCGTCAAGCCGCCGGGGCCCGGCCCCCTCGATCCGGTCCCGCACCCGGTCCAGCGCCCGCCGGGCCGCCGACCGCGCCGACGCGACCCCCTCCCCGGGGCCCTGCTCCACCGTCACCGCCAGGGTCCGCGGCCCGGCGCCCCCCCGCAGCTCCACCGCCGGCAGATGGAAGACGGTGGACGGCACCCCGGCCCAGGCCGGCTCCGGACCCGTCCCCCGCCCGGCGCCGGGGCGGGGGCGCCCGTCGAAGGCGAAGGCCCCGTGGAAGCGGGCGCGGGCGCCGTCGGCCGCGTCGCCCGGCCCCGCCTCGACCAGACGGTCCGACGCGGCGTCGGCCCAGCGACGGACCGCCCGGAACCGCCCTCCCGCCTCCGACGGGTAGGCGACGACCCGCGCCGCCGACCCCGCCCACGCGCACCACGCCCCGCCCCGCTCCCAGAACCCCCTCGGCAGGCCGGGGAAAGCCCGCAGGACGGCCTCCGCCGACGCCCCGTCGACGCGCGCCACGGCCCTGGCCAGGACCGGCCGCGCCCCGGTGCGGGAGCTGGACGAGCGACGGCTCATGGGATGACGGTCCTCC
>CAYZLN010000027.1:7971-14350 GCA_964479295.1 uncultured Gemmatimonadota bacterium | reverse complement strand
TCGCCCCGGAGATCTTGCCCTGCAGCCGGTCCTCGATCCCGGCGGACGGCGTGTTCGTGTTGACCTGCTCTTCGCTGATGGTCTCCACGTTGATGGCGAGGTTCTCCCGCCGCGTCTCCGTGGCCCGGCCCGTGACCACCAGCTCTTCCATCCGGACGTAGTCGCGCTCGACCGTGACGTCGACCCGGGACTGGCCGGCCGGCACGGTCACGGTGCGCTGACGGAACCCGATCCGCTGGACGACGAGGGTGACCTCGCCCGCGGGCGCCCCCTCCAGCACGAAGCTGCCGTCGGGCCCGGTGAGGTCCCCGACGTCCCCGTCCTGGACGCGGACCGTGGCGTTCTGGACGGGTTCGGCGGTGGCACTGTCTGCGACGGTGCCGCGGATGGTCCGTTCCTGGGCCTCGGACGCGGACGACAGGACGGCCAGCCCCAGGAGCACCAGCGCGGTTCGAAGAACGTTCTGCTTCACCGTTCCCTCCTCGATGCGGAGTACGGCCCGGGCAGGGTCGACGGAGTCGTGGGCCCGCCCTTCAGAGCGGCCCGGCAGAGTCGCGTCCGGGCCGAGCGAGAATCGATGTCCCCAGCAGGCCGCGGCCTTCCCGACGGACGGGCGCCACGGAGATGTTGACCGGATGGTGGAGAGGCGAGATGTCGCGACGGGGAGGGCGTCTCCCGCGCCCCGGAGCGACACCGCTGGAATCTATACGTCAGGTCACGCCGGGGTGTCTCCTGTCGTGAAGACGACAATGAGCGGCCTCGCGCCGCCTGTCAAGCGTGAAGCCGCGGTCGGACGACGGACGTCCGCCTCCCGCATTCGAGCCCCGATCGCGCGCTCGCGCGCGGTCCCAGCACCCGCGCGCTCCCGGGGCCTCACACCCGTACGCGCCCTTCCATGTAGAGAGCGGCCCGCCCCGACAGCGCCACCCGGTCGCCCCGGACCTCGCACCGCACGTCGCCGCCGCGGCGCGAGATCTGCCGGCCGAGCAACTCCGTCCGGCCCAGCCGGCCCGACCAGTACGGCGCCAGGGTGCAGTGGGCCGAGCCCGTCACGGGGTCCTCGGGCACGCCGACCCCGGGCGCGAAGAAGCGGGAGACGAAGTCCGGGGACGGGGAGCGGCCGCCCCCTCGCCCGCCGGCCTCCCCCGGGCGGGAGTCGGCGTCGTTCCCCCGCACTCCGCCGCCCTCGCCGGCCGGGCCTCCGTCGGGGCCGGACGTGCGGGCCGGGGCGGTGGCGATCACGCCCCGGAGGTCGAGCCCCCGGAGCGCGGACATCTCCGGCTCGAGCCCCGCCACGTCGTCGGCCGAGGGATAGACCGCCAGCCAGTCCTTCGCCCGGTGCGCCTCCCCCGGCGGACGGCCGAGGCCCTCGACCAGCCCGGCCGGTGGCTCCGCGGCCGGCTCCGGGGGGACGGCCGGGAAGTCCATCGTCAGCAGCTCCCCGTCGCGCCGGACGGCGAGCTCGCCCGAGGCGGTCCCGAAGACCACCTCCTCCCGGTGGCCCTCCATCAGGCGGAGCACCACGAAGCCGGCGGCCAGCGTCGCGTGGCCGCAGAGGTCGACCTCGGCCTCGGGCGTGAACCACCGCAGCCCGTAGCGCCCCTCGTCGCGCACCAGGAAGGCCGTCTCGGACAGGCTGTTCTCCGCCGCCACCGCCTGCAGGAGGTCGTCGTCGGGCCACGCCTCCAGGGGGCACACCGCGGCGGGGTTCCCGCGGAGGGGCCGGTCGGCGAAGGCGTCCACCTGGAAGATCCGGAAGCGCATGGGGTCAATATGGCGGCGTCGCGGGCACACTGCGACCCGGCCCGCGGACCGCCCGTCACGGGCGGATACCGGACCCTGTCCGTCCGCTCGCGCGCCCCCACGGCGGGGCCGCCCCGTCGGGTGCCCCTCCGCCCGCACCGACGGCGCGTTCCGGCCTGTCGCCGCGGCGGCGGCGGATCTAGCTTGCCCGACGGCGGCCCCGGGCCGCCCGAGCCCTCGCCCCGACCCCCCCACCCGGAGGCGCGACGGTGGAAGAGGCCACCCCGGAGGACGACGCCCCGTCGAGCGAGCTGGCCCCGGTCCGGCCGGCCTTCCGGGCGGTGGCGCGGACGGTGGCGCCCGGCACGCGGGAGCTCGACGGGGAGGGCTGGGCCGAGCTGGAGGCGATCGTCGAGGACGCCCTCTCGGCCCGTCCCCCGGAGATGCGCCGCCAGCTCCGGGGGCTCCTCCGGATCGTGGAGTGGGCGCCGGTGCTCCGCTGGGGCCGACGCTTCACGTCGCTGGACGCCGGCCGCCGGGAGCGTTTCCTCGCGTGGCTCCAGGACGCCCCGCTCCTCCTGCTCCGGCGCGGCTTCTGGGGGCTCCGGACGCTGGTCTTCATGGGCTACTGGGGCCGGGGGGAGGCCCGCCGGGAGATCGGCTACGATCCCCGGCTGCGCGGCCGCCGGCAGAAGGAGGGGCCCGTCGCCGGACGGGGCCGGGGGGAGCTGCTGGACGCCACGCCGCAGGGGCGCGGATGACAGCCTCGCCGGTCCCGAGGCCCCCGCTGCCCGCGGGCCCAGCCCCGCCGGCCGCCCCCGGGCCCGCGGAGTGCTCCGCCTCCACCGCCGGGGCCAGGCGGCCGTGAACGACCACCGCTGCGACGTGGCCGTCGTCGGCTCCGGCGCCGGCGGGGGCACGGTGGCGAAGGAGCTCGCCCCCCTCGCCCGGCAGGGGCGGCGGGTGCTGGTGCTGGAGAAGGGCCCCCGCCTGCGGGACGAGGAGTTCACCGGGGACGAGCTCGAGATGTCCCGCTCCCTCTTCGAGGACCGGGGCGGCTTCCTCACCGAGGAGGGGACCCTCACCCTCGCCTTCGGCACCGCCTACGGCGGCTCCACCGTCGTCTACACGGGGACGTCCCTCGTCGCCCCCGAGCGGGTGATCCGGGGCTGGGACGTCGACGGGCTCGAGCACCCCGACGTCGCCCGCCGGTCCCGTAAGTACGCGGACGAGAACGACGTCCACCTCCTGCCGGCCGAGGAGATCAACGAGAACAACCGCCTCTTCGTGGAGGGCGGGCGGAAGGCCGGCTACGAGGTCGAGCAGTTCCCCGTCAACGTGCGGGGCTGCCTGGGCTCCAGCCTCTGCAACCTGGGATGCCCCAACGCGGCGAAGATGGGCACCAACCGGGTCCAGCTCCCCGCCGCCGAGGAGGCCGGCGTCGAGGTGGTGACGCGGGCGGAGGTCCGCAGGATCCGGCCGGACCGGGTGCTGGAGGTGGAGGTGTCCGACAGGGAGCCCGGGGAGAAGGGGGCGCCCCCGGAGTGGCCGCCGGGGGAGCACCGGGTGGAGGCGGACGTGGTCGTCGTGGCCGGGGGGTCGGTGGGCACGTCGGCGCTGCTGCTCCGCTCGGGCCTCGGCGAGCGGCTGCCCCGGCTCGGGGAGGGCTTCACCTGCCACCCCGCCCACATCCTGGTGGCCGAGCACGACGGGCCCGTCACCAACGACGTCGGGCATCCGAAGAGCTTCTACGTGGACCGGGCCGAGGAGGAGGGCTTCGTCCTGGAGACCTGCATGTACTTCCCCTTCGTCACGGCCAAGAACATGGCGGGCTTCGGGGAGGAACACGACCGGTTCATGCGGGCCTTCCCGCGGCTGCAGATGATCCTGGTGCTGGCCTGCGACGAGGCGACGGAGGGCAACCGCGTCGAGGTGGGACCCGACGGCGAGCCCCGGGTCCGCTACCGGTTCACCGACGACGTCGTCGACGCCCTGGTGGCCGGCACCCGCGCCTCCGCCCGGATCTTCTTCGCCGCCGGCGCCCGCCGGGTCCACGCCCCGGAGGCCGACCCCCCGACCCTCCGGGCGGGCGAGGCCGACTGGGTGGGCGACCCGGACGCGGTCCGGGAGCGGATCCGGTCCGAGGGCTTCCTCCCCGGGAAGATCCCCGTCTCGGCCGCCCACCTCATGGGGGGATGCGCCATGGGCGACGGCCCGGCGGACTCGGTCACCGACGCGTGGGGGCGGGTCCACGGCGTCCCGTGGCTGCGGGTGGCCGACGGGAGCCTCTTCCCGGACTCGGTGGAGATCAACCCGTACCTGACGATCATGGCGCTCGCCGACCGGGCCGCCGAGGCGGTCCGGGAGGACGCCGACGAGCTGCTCGGGGGGCGGGCGTGACACGGCGGCCGTCGAGAGCGGGGGCGGCCCCGACGACGCGGAGGCGGTCGGCGAGCCCGACGACGGGGGGAGCACGATGAAGCGCACCGGCGGGCAGGCGGTGGTCGAGGCCCTGGAGGACGAGGGGATCCCCTTCACCTTCGGCATCCCGGGCACCCACAACATCGAGCTCTACGACGCCCTCTCGGCGTCGGACGCCGTCGAGCCCGTGCTCGTGACCGACGAGCAGGCGGCCTCCTTCATGGCCGACGCCGTCTGGCGGGCGTCCGGCCGGCTCGGGTGCGTCAACGTCGTGCCCGGGGCCGGCCTGACCCACGCGCTCTCCGGGGTGGCGGAGGCCCACCTCGACAACGTCCCGATGCTCGTGCTCGCCTGCGGGGTCCGGGGCGACACCGACCGGGCGTACCAGCTCCACGACGTGGACCAGCTCGCCATCGCCCGGCCGGTGACCAAGGCCCAGCTCCGGCCCGGGAGCGGATCGGAGGTCTACGGGGAGGTGCGCCGCGCCTGCCGCCTGGCGCGGGAGGGCGCGCCCGGGCCCGTGATCGTCGAGGTCCCGGCCGAGCACTATCTCTTCGAGCACCGGCCGCCCGACGGGGAGCGGGCCGGGCGAGCGGGCGCCGGCCCGGACGGAGCCGGGGGCCCCGGGTTCCGCCCGTCGGTGGCCCGCCTGCGCGAGGGCCCCGAGCCCGACCCGGCCGACGTCGAGAGGGCGGCGGACCTCCTGGCCTCCGCCCGGCGCCCCCTGCTCTACCTGGGGCTGGGGGCGGCCGCGGCCGGAGACCGGTGGACGGAGGTGGCCGAGGCCCTCGAGGCCCCGGTCTCCACGACGTTCCAGGGCAAGGGCGTCTTCCCCGAGAGCCATCCGCTGTGGCTGTGGCCCGGGTTCGGGGCCACGGCCCCGGACTTCGTCCGGGACGTCGCCGACGGGTGCGACGCCACGCTGGCCGTCGGCTGCCGCTTCAGCGAGGTGGGGACCGGGAGCTGGAGCTTCGAGCCCCCGGGGCCGCTGATCCACGTGGACGTCGACCCGGAGGTCTTCGGCCGGAACTACGAGGCCGAGCTCGCCGTCCGGGCCGACGCCGGCGCCTTCGCCGGGGGCCTCCTGGCCGCGCTGGACGGGCGGGAGGCGTTCCCGCGGGGCGACGACCCCGACCTGAGGAGCCGGATCGAGCGGGGGCACGACGGGGTCCGGGAGGCCCAGCTCGGCGACGTCGGCGGCGACCGCGTGACGCCCGCGCACCTCCTCCGCGAGCTCCAGCGGGCGCTGGGGCCGGAGGCCGTCTACACGACCGACAGCGGCAACGGCACCTTCCTCGCCCTCGAGGGGCTCCGGCTGGACGCCCCCGGGAAGCTCCTCTCGCCGGTGGACTACTCCTGCATGGGGTACTCCGTGCCGGCGGCCCTCGGGGCGAAGCTCGCCCGGCCCGACGCGCCGGTGGCGGCGCTGGCCGGCGACGGCGCCTTCCTGATGACCGGGCTCGAGGTGCTCACCGCGGCCCGGGAGGGGATCCCGGTGGCCGTCTTCGTGCTGCGGGACCGGGAGCTGGCCCAGATCTCCCAGTTCCAGGACGTGGTCTTCAACCGCCGCACGGCCAGCGAGCTGGCCGATTACGACCTGGCGTCCCTCTGCCGGGGCGCGGGCCTCGAGACCCTGCGCGTGGCCTCGGACGACGGGGTGGAGGCGACCGTCCGGGAGGCCGCGAGGATCCTCGGGGAGGGCCGTCCCGTGGCCGTGGAGGTCGAGGTGGACTACTCCCGGAAGACCTGGTTCACCGAGGGGGTCGTGCGCACCACCCTGGGACGGCTCCCCTGGCCCGACCGCCTGCGCTTCGTGGGCCGGGCGCTCTGGAGGCGCGTCACGGGCTGACCCCCCTTCTCCGGCGGGCCGGACCCGAAGGGCGCCCGAAGATCCGGGCCACGGGGCCGCGTCGACGGCCCGATATTGTTGCACGCCCGCCACACCCGTCCCCCCGCGGCCGGCTCCGCCGGGGCGCCGTCAGCCGTCGGGGCCCGCCCCCTCCAGGTAGCCGGCTTCCCGCAGCGCGCGCTCCGCGGCGGGGACGTCGTCCTCGATCACCCGGACGGTGGCGAAGCTCGCCTCGGAGAAGGTCAGCGGCACGCCGAACGCCCCGCCGCCGTCGTCGGCCGAGACCGCGGCCCGGATCCCGGCGTCCTCCAGGTATCCCCGGGCCATCTCGGCCAGATGACGGTGGGGGAAGGTCGCGACGACGAC
>CAYZLN010000027.1:3837-7871 GCA_964479295.1 uncultured Gemmatimonadota bacterium | reverse complement strand
CAGGGAGGGCTCGACGTCGTTCGAGCTCCTCGCCGCCACCTCGCCCCACCCGCTGGCCCTCCTGGACCGCTCCGGCCGCGTCCTCCGTGCGGAGCGGCGGACGGCCGGGGTCCTGGGCCGCCCCGCCGCCGAGCTGGAGGGACAGCGCGTCGAGACCTTCCTCGAGCCCCGGGACCGGTTCGCCTTCCGGAAGGCGCTCTCCGTCTTCGCTCCGGACCGGCCGCCGCCGGAGCGGAGCCGACAGCCCATCCGCGTCCGGGCCGACGTCCCCCGGCCGGACGACGAGCCCGTCCCGATGGAGTTCGGGCTCCGGAGCCTCCCCGGCGCCGACGACCTGCTGGTCGTCTCCTTCGACGACCGCTCCGGGGCCGGGGCCCGGGACGGGCCCGCCCCCCGCGACCGGACCGAGAAGTGGGAGCGCCTCCTCTTCGAGCACAACGTCGCCGGCGTCTTCAGGATCTCCCTGGACGGGCGCATCCTCGAGGTCAACCGGGCCTTCGCCGAGATCTTCGGCTACGGGGAGCCGGCCGACCTCGAGGGGGCCGACGCCGGGGAGCTGTACGCCGCCCCCCGGGAGCGGAGCCGGTTCCGCGAGCGCCTCCGGGAATCCGGGTCGGTCCACAACTACGAGCTCGAGTGCCGACGGCGCGACGGGACCTCGGTCTGGCTGCTGGAGAACTCGCTCCTCGTCGACGACCCGGAGATCGGCGAGGAGGTGGTGGTCGGGACGGTCATCGACATCTCCCGCAGGAAGCGCCTGGAGCAGGAGCTCGAGCGGATGGCGTACCACGACTCGCTCACGGGCCTCCCCAACCGACGCCTGCTGCGGGAACAGGCCCGCCAGGTCGTGGCCCTCGCCGACCGCGGCGACCACAGGGTCGGGCTGGTCTACCTGGACATGGCGCGCTTCAAGCAGGTCAACGACACCCTGGGCCACGACGCCGGCGACGAGGTGCTCCGGGAGGTGGCCCGGCGCCTCGACGCCCATCTCCGGGAGTCGGACATGGCCTCGCGGGTGGGCGGGGACGAGTTCGCGGTGCTGCTCTCGGAGGTGTCGGACGCCGAGGGCGCCATGGCGGCCGCCAGCCGGCTGCGGAGCATCTTCCGGAAGCCCTTCGAGGTGAAGGGGGAGCGGCACCAGCTCGACGCCCGGCTGGGCGTGGCCCTCTATCCGGACCACGCGGCGGACTTCGACGCGCTGCTCACGGCGGCCGACCACGCGATGTACCAGGTCCGGTCGGGCGACCGGGAGGGCGTCGTCCTCTTCGACCCCGGGGCCTCCCCGTCCCACCCCTGACGTCGGTCTGGTCCGAGGCCTACGAGGCCGACATCGGGCCGCACGTCTTTCCCACCGTCAAGTACCGGAAGGTCGTCGAGGCCCTCCTCGAGGACGGGACGCTGCGGGAGGAGAGGCTCCTCCGGCCCGACCCGGCCGACCCCGAGGACCTCGGCCGGGTCCACACCGGGGAGTACCTCCGGAAGATCCGGGAGAAGGACTTCACGCGGCGGGAGATCCTCACCCTGGAGGTGCCCCTCTCCGACGAGTTCCGCCGGGCGTCCCGGGTCTGCGCCGGCGGGTCGACGCTGGCCGGGCGCACGGCCCTCGGGGAGGGCGTCTGCTTCCACGTCGGCGGCGGGTTCCACCACGCGTTCCCCGACCACGGCGAGGGGTTCTGCCTGATCAACGACGTGGCCGTGGCCGTCCGATCGCTGATCGCGGACGGGGCCGTGGACCGGGCCGCCGTGGTCGACTGCGACGTCCACCACGGCAACGGGACCGCGGCCGTCTTCTCCGACGACGAGCGGGTCTTCACCTTCTCCCTGCACCAGGAGCGGAACTACCCGATGCACAAGCCGCCGGGGAGCCTGGACGTCGGGCTCCGGGACGGCGTCGGCGACGAGGAGTACCTCGGGGTGCTCCGCGACCGGCTGCCCGAGGTCCTCGAGTGGGGCCCGGAGCTGGTCTTCTACCTGGCGGGCGCCGACCCCTACCGGGACGACCAGCTCGGCGGGCTGGCCCTGACGAAGCAGGGGCTTCGGGAGAGGGACGGCACGGTGCTCGAGGCGTGCCGGCGGGAGGGGGTCCCGGTGGCCGTGTGCCTCGCCGGCGGCTACGCCGTCCGGCTGCGGGACACCGTCGAGATCCACTGCGGCACCGGCCGGGCGGCGGCCGAGGCCCGCGAGGCGTGGGGCGACGGCGGGGCCTGACCCCGGGGGCCGCGGGCCCGGCTCCGGTCACGCCCCGGCGACCACCCGGATCCGCCAGGTCCGCACCCGCGCCCCGCTCCAGGCCGCCTCCAGGGCGTCCGGGTCCGGGTACTCGCGGCGGGGCAGGTCGCGGAACGGCACCTCCAGCGTGACCGGGCCGGCGAGAGGGGCCGGCCCGAGCTCCACCCGTTCCTCCCCCCTCCAGCGGGGGACGAGACCGTCCCCGTCCGGGGGCGTCACCGGCGCCTCCCGGTCGAGCCAGGCCGGAAGCGCCTCGTCCGGCACGCCCGGCGGCGCGAGGCAGAGGCGCAGCGAGAGGCCGTCGAAGAACTTCAGCCACCGGAGGTGACGGCGGGCGCGGCCCTCGATCCCGGCGTCCCCGGGGAGCCGCCCCTTCAACCGCTCCCGGCGGTCGCGCTCCGAGGCCAGGAAACCGCCGGCGGCCTCGCGGTCGAGGAACGAGGCGTAGTGGAAGCTGCCCAGCAGCCCGATCCAGGGGTGCACGGCCTCCATCTCGTCGATCCCGGCTGCGTAGGCCCGGAGCTTGGGCCCGAGCGGGTACGTGTCGAAGGCGTGGGGGCGCCCGGTCTCCGGGTCGAGCCGGGGGCGGTCGTCCAGCCCGCGCCACGCCAGGTCGTGGAGGCCCACGGCGGCGACGAGCCGGAAGGGGAGCGGCCCGGAGGCCGGCCGCCAGGCGTGCGCCAGCTCTCCGGCGGCCAGGGCGTGGTCGTGCTGGCGGACCAGACGGAGGCGGTCGCTCCTCGGCTGGACGATCACGTGGTGGAGGCTCCCGGCTGGACGACCCTGTGCAGCGACACCATAGGCCGCCGGCCCGGCCGCGTACAGCCCGGGCCGACGTCCCCCCTGCCCACGCCGACCCGTCGCCCCCGCGCCGCACGCGGACAGCCCGGGCGGGACCGGCCTCGCGGTCTTTACAGCCTCGATCCGTCGGGGTATATCTCAGGCCGTCCGGACGGCCCGCGCCCGCGACGACCCCGCCCGACCCAGAGAGGAGACCTCCCATGTCCGGATGGATCCCCGTCGTGCTGATCGCCCTGCTCGTCGGGGGCGTGATCCTGGTCTACAACCGCCTGGTCAAGCTCCGGGTCCAGTGCGACAACGCCTGGGCCGACATCGACGTCCAGCTCAAGCGGCGCCACGACCTGATCCCGAACGTGGTCGAGACCGTGAAGGGCTACGCGGCCCACGAGCAGGACACCCTCGAGCAGGTGGTGGAGGCCCGCCAGCAGGCCGTGGACGCCCAGGGACCGGCCGAGCAGGCGGAGGCCGAGGGGTTCCTCACCGACGCCCTCCGGCAGCTCTTCGCCCTCTCCGAGGACTACCCCGACCTGAAGGCGGCGGCCAACTTCCGCGAGCTCCAGAAGACCCTCTCCGAGATCGAGACCGCGCTCCAGAACGCTCGGCGCTACTACAACGCCGTCGTCCGGGACTTCAACACCCGGGTCGAGCAGTTCCCCTCCAACCTCGTCGCGGGGACGTTCGGCTTCGAGAAGCGCGAGTTCTTCGCGCTGAGCGAGGAGTCCGAGCGGGCCGTCCCCGAGGTGGAGTTCTGAGTGAGCGACCCGAGGGCCGACTGCCCGTGACGGACCGCTCGACGCCGGGGCCCGGCCGTCGGGCCCCGGGCCCCGGGGTCGGGCCGGGGTCCCGGTTCGCCACGGGCGCGGCCCTCGCGCTCTGCGCCGCGCTCCTCGCCGGCGCCGTCCTTCCCGCCGCCGCCCAGCAGCGCACGCTCGAGGTGGAGAGCTTCGAGAGCGACGTCCGGATCTTCTCCACCGCCGCCGTCGAGGTCACCGAGGCGATCACGT
>CAYZLN010000027.1:0-3737 GCA_964479295.1 uncultured Gemmatimonadota bacterium | reverse complement strand
GAGGACTTCGACGAGCTGAACCTGAACGTCACGGGACACGGGTGGGAGATCCCGATCCGGTCGACCTCCGCCACCTTCCACCTCCCGGCCGGGGCCTCGGGCGTGAGAGCCCGAGCCTGGGCGGGGCCCTACGGCTCGCGGGACGAGGACGTCGACCTGACCGTCGAGGGCGCCTCCGTGGCGGCCCGGACGGAGGAGGAGCTGGCGCCGCGGGAGGGCCTGACCGTGGCCGTCGCCTGGGACGCCGGGGCCGTCGACCGCCCCGGGGCCGCGGCCCGGGCCGGCCTGTGGATGGAGCGCAACTGGATCCTCCTGCTGCCGCTCCTGGCGCTCGTCGTCATGCTCCGCCTGTGGTGGACCCGGGGGAAGGACCCGGACCTCCGGTCGGTGCCCCCGCGATACGAGCCGCCCGAGGGCCTGGGGCCCGGCGAGGTCGGGGTGCTGGTGGACCACAGCCCCGACATGCGGGACGTCACCGCCACCCTGGTCGACCTGGCCGTCCGCGGCCACCTGGTCATCGAGGAGCGGGAAGAGGAGAAGCTGCTCGGCCTGATGTCGGACACGGAGTACGCCCTGATCCGGCGGACGGGCCCGGACGACTGGTCCGACCTCCACCCCCACGAGCGGGAGCTGCTGGACGGCGTCTTCGACGGCGGCGCGCAGGAGGAGGTCGAGCTCTCGGAGCTGGAGAACGAGTTCTACGAGCACCTCGACGACGTCCGGGACGGCCTCTTCGACCGGCTGGTGGACCTCGGCCACTACGGCCGCCGCCCGGACCGCGTGCGCGGAGCCTACGTCGCGGGCGCCGTCGTCCTGGCCGTGCTCCTCTTCGTCCTCGGGCACTTCACCGCCGACCGCTTCCTTCTGACCGGCGGCCGCGTGCTGCTCTCGTCGCTGGGGTCCGGGCTGGTGGTGGCGGGCGTCGGGTGGTTCATGCCGGCCCGGACCCGGAAGGGGGCCCGGGCGCTGGAGGAGGCGCTGGGCTTCGAGGAGTTCCTGGAGCGGGTCGAGGAGGACCGCTTCCGGCGGATGATCGAGGGGCCCGAGGACTTCGAGAAGTACCTCCCCTACGCCATGGCGCTCCAGGTGGAGAAGAAGTGGGCGGCCGCCTTCGAGGACATGTACACGGAGCCTCCGGACTGGTACCGGGGGGCGCACCCCGGCGACTTCACGGCCGCCCACTTCGCCGCCACCATGTCCAACCTCTCCACCCGGGCCGGCACGGCCATGTCGTCCTCCCCCCGGGGCGCCGGCGGGTCCGGCTTCAGCGGCGGGGGCGGCTTCGCCGGGGGCGGCGTGGGCGGCGGCGGGGGCGGCGGGTTCTGAGCAGAGATCTCGTCCCGGAGACGGAGTGACGCTGGAGCTCGACCGCATCGTCGACGCGCTGACCGACCCCTCCGCCTACCCGCATCCGGCGGAGGACGTCGAGGTCCACCACACCCACATCTCGGTCGTCTTCCTGGCCGGCGACTTCGCCTACAAGGTGAAGAAGCCCGTGGACCTCGGCTTTCTCGACTTCACGACGCTGGAGCGCCGGCGCCGCTTCTGCCGCCGCGAGGTGCGTCTCAACCGGCGGCTGGCCCCGGGGGTCTACCTCGGGGTCTCCCCCCTGGTGGAGGACGACGGCCGCATCCGGGCGGGGGAGGCGTTCCCCCCCGGCGAGGAGCCGGACCCCGACGCGGAGGCCGCCGGCGGGGGGCGCACGGCCGAGTACGCCGTCAAGATGGAGCGTCTGCCCGACGCGGCCACCCTTCGGCGGAGGCTCCGGCGCGGCGACCTGGAGCCGGACGACGTGGAGCGCGTGGGCCGCAGGGTCGCCCGCTTCCACGAGGAGGCCGCCTCGGGCCCGGAGATCTCCCGCTACGGGCGCTTCGAGGTCGTCGCCGGCAACGTCCGGGAGAACTTCGAGCAGACGACCGGCCACGTCGGCCGCACCGTCAGCGAGCGGGTGCACGGCCGGCTCCGGGAGCTGAGCGAGGAGGCCCTCGACCGGCTCCGTCCCCTGATCGAAGAGCGCGCGCGGCGCGACGTCCCGCGGGACACCCACGGGGACCTCCACCTGGACCACGTCTACCTCTTCCGCGACCGCGCCCCCCCGGAGGACCTGATCGTCCTCGACTGCATCGAGTTCAACGAGCGGTTCCGGTACGGCGACCCGATCTCCGACGCCGGGTTCCTCGTCATGGACCTCGCTTTCGAGGGGCGGCGCGACCTGGCCGACCGCCTCGCGGAGGCGTACCTGCACGCCTCGGGCGACGACGAGGGGCGGCGGCTGCTGCCCTTCTACACCGCGTACCGGGCGGCCGTCCGGGCGAAGGTGGAGGGGATGGCCGTCGGGGACCCCGATCTGCCGGCGGACGAGCGGGAGCCGGCGCTCCGGAGGGCCCGGGCCCACTGGCTGCTGGCCCTCGGGGAGCTGGAGCCCCCGGGGCGCCGCCCGTGCCTGGTGCTGCTGGGCGGCCTGCCCGCGACGGGCAAGACGACGCTGGCCGAGAGCCTCGCCCGGGAGGCAGGGTTCCGGGTGGTCTCCTCCGACCGGACCCGGAAGGAGCTCGCCGGCCTCTCCCCGGAGGCCGACGCGTCGGCCGACTGGGAGGAGGGCATCTACACGCCCGGGATGTCCGACCGGACCTACGCGGCGTGCCGCGAGGCGGCCGAGAGGGCGCTCTTCCGGGGCGAGCGCGTGCTCGTGGACGCCTCCTTCCGGAGCGAGGAGCGCCGCCTCGAGTTCCTCGAGACGGGCCGCCGCTGGGGCGTGCCTGTCCTCTGGATGGTCTGCCGGGCGGAGGAGGCGACCGTCCGCGACCGCCTCGGCCGGCGGCGGGACGGGGGCTCGGACGCGGGGCTGGAGGAGTACCGGCGCATCGCCGAGAGCTGGGACGAGCCCGGAGAACGGGCGCGTCGGATCCTGAGGACCGTCGCCACGGACGGGTCGGTGGCCTCCGCCCGCGACGACGCCCTCGCCCACCTGCGGGAGGCCGGCCTGCACGACGGTCCCTGAACCCGCCCGGGCCCGGACCCGCCGGCCCGGGCGGGTTGCTCCCCCCGGGGCCGGCGGGACACATTCAGGCGGTGCAGGCCTCCGGAAGGCGCCGTCGCCCGTCCGCCGCGCGGGCCTCCCTCTCGGTCACCGTCCCGACCACGCCGTGGAGCGTTCAAGTGGCTTCCCACTCCCGTGAGCAGAGCGACCTGTCCGCGCTCGCCGACCTCTACGAGGCCACGCGGGCGGTGGGGCTCAGCGACACCCTGGACGACACCGTCGACGACGTCCTCGACCGGGCGCAGGAGCTGATCGGCTTCGAGCACTGCGCCCTCATGCTCCTCGACGGGCACGCCGGGGAGCTCACCGTCGAGCGGGTCCGGGGCTACGGCGACAAGGTCGACGAGATCCGGGGGATGACGATCGAGATCGGCGAGGGGATCTCCGGGTGGGCCGCGGAGCAGCGCTCGGCGGCCCGGGTCGGCGACGTCCGCCGGGACCCCCGCTACATCCAGGGGCTCGCCGAGGCCCGCTCCAACCTGGCCGTCCCGCTGGTGGTCGGAAACGAGGTGGCCGGCGTGATCAACGTGGAGTCGGAGCGGACGAACGCCTTCACGGAGGAGCACGAGATGCTCCTCACGGTGCTCGGCGCCCAGGCGGCGCTGGCCATCCTGGCCGCCGGGGCCCGGCGCCGGCTCCGGGACCGGATCCGGCACCTCGACGCCCTCTTCCGGATCAGCCGCCTCGCGAGCCGGGA
>CAYZLN010000026.1:11847-14441 GCA_964479295.1 uncultured Gemmatimonadota bacterium | reverse complement strand
TCGTGGAGCCGGCGGTAGACGCGGACGTTCCTGAGCACCGCCTTGACGTATCGGCGGGTCTCCCCGAAGGGGATCCGTTCCACCGTCAGCTCCCGGTCGCCGCCGAACTCGGGGAAGCTCCTCCAGCGCTCGTACCGGTGGGGGCCCGCGTTGTAGGCGACGAGCGCCGCGATCCACGAGCCGTCGAAGCGGTCGAGCATCGCCGCCAGGTAGCGGGCCCCGAGCTCGAGGCTGAGCTCGGGGTCGGTGAGGGCGTCCTCGTCGACGAGCCGGGGCCGGAGGTCCCGCACCAGCTCGGCCGCCGTCCCCGGCATGAGCTGCATGAGCCCCACCGCCCCGGCCGGGGAGACGGCCCGGGGGTCGAAGGCCGACTCCTGCCGGACGACGGCCGCCACGAGCGCCGGCGCGAGCCCCTCCCGGGCCGCCGCCCCGATCAGCGCCTCCCGGTGGGGAAGCGGGTAGACCGCCTCCAGGAGCGGGCGGCTCCAGGCCCCGCCGGCCCGGTCGAAGGCCTCCCACCCCATCCCGATCCCCCGCTCCGGCCACCCCGCCCGATGGAGGCGCCGCGCGAAGGCGAGGGCGCCGCCCGCGGCCTCGACGGCCCTCCCCCGGGCCACGTCGAGCTCACGGACGGCGCGGTCCGGCCACCCCAGCCCCCGGAGCCCGTTCATGCGCTCCAGCAGGCCGCGGACCACCCGGTCGCCGTCCCCCCGGTCCGGTCCCTCGGCCGCCGGGCCGTCGGCCTCCCCCGCGGCCGACCGCCCGACCAGCCCCTCGATCGGGTCCGAGCCGACCCGTCGGGCCGCCAGATGGGCGTAGTAGGAGACCGGGTCCCGCTTCACGGCCCGGTCGAGAAGCTCCCGGGCCCGGGCCGAGTCGCCCGTGGCGAGCCGCGCCCGGCCCTCCCAGTAGAGGGCGGCGTGTCCCCAGCTCCCGCGGGGCTGGCGGAGGCGATACGACCGGAAGTGCTCGACGGCCCGACCGGGGCGGCCGTCGGCCAGCTCCATGAGGCCGAGCCGCATCCTCGCCTGCCCGCCCAGCCGCGTGGCCGGGAACCGCTCCGCGGCGACGCGGTAGCGCTCCCGGGCCTCCGGGCGCCGCCCCCGGGCGTGGGCCCGGTCGGCCAGCAGGTAGGCCGCCCTGGCCGAGCTCTCGCCGCTCCCGGCGTCCCTCGCCCGCCGGAGGTGCACCTCGTCCGCCTCCCGCTGTCCCCGCCGCAGGTGGCTCCGGGCGGCCAGCAGCTCGAGCCGAGCCCGCTCCTCGGCGTCGAGGGCGTCCCCCGCCAGCCAGCCCGACGCGATCTCGTGGGCCCGGGCCTCCAGGCCGGCGTCCAGGTGCGCCTCCACCAGCCGGAGCGCCAGCTCCGGGGCCTCCGCGGGCGGGGCGGCGTCGAGGGCCCGGCCGAGGAAGTCCCGGCCCCGGGCGCCGCGCCCCTCGCTCAGGTCCCCCCGGGCCACCGCTGCCAGGCCCTCCCAGTCCGTGCCGAGCTCCACCAGGGTCCGCCCCGCCTCGGCCGGCGCCCCCGGGGCCGTGGCGGCTGCCAGGTAGCCCCGGCGCGCGCGGGCCGTGTCGCCGGCCTCGAGGAAGGCGGGCCCGGCGTGCCGAACCCAGAGGTCGGGGTCCTCGTCGCCCTCCAGCCCCCGGAAAGCCTCCCGGCCCCGGGCCGCGTCGCCCGCCTCGAAGACCGCCCGGGCCCACTCCACGTCGACCGAGTCGCGCCGCACGACCGGGTCGTCCCGCAGCCACCGCGCGGCGGCCCCCGCCGCGGCCGTGTCGCCCGACCGGGCGTCGTGCTGGAGCGCCGAGAGGCGGAGCCAGCGGGCCAGCCCCGGGGCCCTCGCCGCCGCCGTCCGGTATCGCTCCCCGGCCCGGTCGTGGCGGCCCTCGTCGGCCGCCGAGCGGGCCCGCTCCACGAGCCGGACGACCGTGTCGGGGAGAGCGTAGGGGCTCCTCCCCGCGGCTGCGGCCGCCTCCCGGTCGGGGGCTGTGGCCTGCTGCCCCGGTGCCGCCTCCGCCCCGGACCTCTCCGCGCCCTGCGCGGCGAGGGCGGACCACGGCGCGACGGCCGCCGCAACGGCCAGCAACGCGATCCGGGTCGTGGAGGGGGGCTGCATGGTCGTCGCCGTCGGGGGTGGCGCCCGCGGGCGGTCAGTCCCGGGGCCGGTGTCGTCGGGACAGGGAATCAAAGGCCCCGCCGGCGGGGCGTCCACCGGCGGGGTGCGGGACGGCCCGGCGGAGGCCGGGGGGATGCCGGCCCGAACGCCGGGGCTCCGGGGCGTCTTCTCAGAACGTGTAGCGCGCCCTGGCCATGGTCAGCCGGCCCAGCCGCGGCGCGCCGGGGAAGCTCCTGTACTCCTCGTCCAGCAGATTCTGCACGTCGAGCTGGAGGGTCAGGTCACGGAAGCCCGGGATGTCGTACGAGAGGTTCAGGTCGACCAGGTCGTAGTCCTGCACCTCGCCGACGAAGACGCCCGACGCGGCGGGGAAGCCGTCGACGAAGCGGTACTTCAGCTCGCCCGAGAAACCCGCGTCGTCGTCGGCGAACCCGAGCGACCCCTGCGCCTTGAAGGAGGAGGCGTTCAGCTCGACCGTCT
>CAYZLN010000026.1:9346-11747 GCA_964479295.1 uncultured Gemmatimonadota bacterium | reverse complement strand
GCGAACCCGAGCGACCCCTGCGCCTTGAAGGAGGAGGCGTTCAGCTCGACCGTCTGGCCCTCGTCGGTGGTGAAGACGTCGTCCTCCACCACCGACGTGGCGAGCCCCGCCTCCCACCGGTCGGTGAGCCGGTAGGTGGCCGACACGTCCGCGCCGAAGAGGTTCACGTCACCGACGTTCCGGTAGGTGAGCAGGAGGTTCGCACCCTCGGCCGCCACCTCCTCGGGCGTCACCACGCCCAGGGGGATGCCCGTCCGGTCGGGATCGCCCTCCACCCCGCCCACCTGGACCGCGATCTGCCGCGCCGCCGCGGCGCCCACGAAGGGCGTCAGGTAGGACTCGAGCTCCTCGGTGTCGAGGAACGCGTTCGGCGTCTCCATGGCGAGGGGGCCGATGAAGTCCTCGACCCGGGTCCAGTAGCCGTCCACCGAGAGTTGCAGCCGGCCGCCGACCAGCCCCTTGTAGCCCACCTCGACCGTGTTGGTGATCTCCTCCTGGATGGGCGGCACGTCGCGGACGGCGTCGAAGCCCCCGAAGTCCTCGAACGCGCCCGTCCCCGTGTTCAGCAGACGGAGGTCCACGCCGACCTGGTCCTCGGTGGGGTCCGGGATGCCGGCCAGTGTCGGCACCACCTGCTCGGCGATGGCCCACAGGACGGACGTCCGGGCGGGCACGAACTGGCCCGCTCCTCCCATGCCGGGCGGGAGGAAGGGCGACTTCATCATCGGCCGGCCGCCGGGCCCGCTCCGGTAGGTGAAGCCCCGGTCGGTCGTGCCCTGGGCGTTCAGGCCGTAGCTGATCCCCTGGGCCAGGGGGATCCGCTGCGCCATGATGTCCAGGAAGAGGTTGTTGTTGTCGGGCGTGGCGTAGGCGCGGTTGTAGGTGGCCCGCAGGCTGTGCTCCTCGGCGGGCCGGAAGACCAGGGCGGCCCGGGGCGACGGGATCACCTCGTCGAGCACCGAGTGGTAGTCCGCCCGGGCGGCCAGGGTGAGCTCCCACCGCTCCGAGAGCTGCGTCTCGGACTGCACGTAGGCGCCGACCTCGTTCGTGCGGTCGTCGCCCTCGTGGACGCCGTTGATGGAGCGGTTCGTGACCGGGTCGGTGTGGATGTAGTCGGCCCCGTAGACGAAGCGCTGCGCCTCGCTCACCCGGGTGGCGTGCTGCAGCTGGCCGACCGCCACGAAAGACTGGTCGTCGATGGGCTGGCCGGTCCGCAGGATGTACGTGTCGCCCGCGTCGCTCCAGTTGACGTAGGCCTGGGCGAAGAGGTCGTCCCAGTTGAAGCGGGTCTGCGCGTACTGGAGGGCGAAGTCCTGCGCCTGGGAGGCGCCGATGCCGGTGAGGTCGATGGCGTTGACCTGCTGGGTGCGGCCGTAGCTGAAGATCGCGCTCGCCCCCTCCTCGGGCCGCCACTCGGCCGAGGCGTTGAGCGACCAGCGCTCGATCCCGAAGTCGCGCTGGCCGACGAGCTCGAGGTGCTCGGGGTCGGGGAGCTGGCCGGCGCCGGGCGCCAGGGTCACGCAGGCCGGGTTCGCCAGGCTGAACGCGTCGAGGCAGGTGCCGGCGATCTCCGCGTTCTCCTGTTCGGCGGCGTCCTCGAAGAAGTAGTCGTCCCCCGTGAAGTACTCGCCGGTGACCTTGATGCCGAACCGGTCGCTGAAGCGGTGCGCCGCCCGGCCGGCCACCTGGAGGACCCCCTCCTCGCTGGGCCCGAAGGCCGCCCCCGGCCCGAGGGCCCGGCCGACGGCGTCCTGCTCCCGGACCCCTCCCCCGACGCTGATCACCGACTCGGGGTCGTCGATGGGGGACTTCGTGATCTTGTGCATCACGCCGTCCGCCGCGTTGGGGCCGTAGAGCGCCGAGCCCGGCCCCCTGACGACCTCGATCCGCTCCACGTCCACCGACGCCGTCGGGTCGAGGGAGGGGATGTTGGCCCGGAGCGACGGCACCCGTGCGATGCGGTGGTCGGTGAGCATCATCATCGAGCCCGAGAAGACCTCGTTGAAGCCCCGGGACACCGGGTAGCCCCCCTGGAGCCCGGACTTGATCACGTCGACGCCCGCCATCCCCTCGACGTAGTCCAGCGAGGTGATCGCCGGCTCGCCCTCCACGTCCTGCCGGCCCACCACCGAGACGGAGGCCGGGGCGTCCAGCAGCATCTCCTCCTGTCGGGCGGCGCTCACCGTGAGCGGGTTCATCGCGAAGGCCCGGGGCGCCAGGGTCACGGCGAGGCGGGTGGTCTCCCCGGCGGTCACCTCCACGCCTTCGCGCGTGGCCGCCTCCCAGCCCGGGAGCCGGAAGACGACGGTGTAGCGGCCGGGCTCGAGCCCCCGCACCGTCCACGTCCCCGACGGCTCGGTGAGCCGGCGGGCCGCCACCGTGCCGTCCGGCCGCTCCACCC
>CAYZLN010000026.1:6892-9246 GCA_964479295.1 uncultured Gemmatimonadota bacterium | reverse complement strand
CCCGACGGCTCGGTGAGCCGGCGGGCCGCCACCGTGCCGTCCGGCCGCTCCACCCTCACCTCGACCGAGCCCAGGGTGGCGCCGGACTCGGCGTCGGTCACCGTCCCCGCGAGCCCGCCCTGCTGGGCGGACGCCGGGGAGCCGGCGAGGAGGAGCGCGGCGGCGAGGGCGAGGAGAGCGAACGACGGGGCCGAGCGACGGGGGTCGGTCATGAGGTGACCTCCGGCTGGGGGATCGCGATCGACCGGGGCCTCCGGCCGTTCACCTATCGCCCGGAAGATCCCCGCCTCGGCGCGGGGGCGCAACCGGGCGGGCGGACGGCCACGAGAAAAGGCCCGGGGAGCGCTCCCGGGCCTCTCGTCGTCCCGCCGGGCGGCGCCGCGGCGGGCGTCCGTGGCGCCCCGGTCGGGCCGTCGGGCCCCGACCGGCGGCGCGTCATGCGGAGTCGGCGCTCAGCCGGCCGCGCCCTCGGTCTGCACGGCGTGGAGGGCGTCGATCATCTTCTGGGTGCTCTCCTCCATGTTGATGACCAGCCGGTCCACCCGCGTGACGAAGTAGTTGTGGAAGATGTTGATGGGGATCGCGATGGCCAGGCCGGTGGCGGTGGTGATGAGCGCCACCTTGATGCCGCCGGCCACGACCGTGGCCTCCACCTCGCCGGCCATCTCGATGGACTGGAAGGCGAGGATCATCCCGATGACCGTCCCGAGGAAGCCCAGGAGCGGCGCCACGTTGGAGATCGTCGCCAGCCAGACCAGCCCCCGCTCCAGGGAGGCCAGCTCGATGACTCCGGCGTTCTCGACGGCCCGCATCGCCCGCTCGATCCCCTCCTCGTGCCGCTTCAGCCCGGCCTGGAGGATCTGGGCCACCGGGGCGTCCGACTCCTCGCACCGGCGCAGCGCCTCGTCCAGGCGGCGCTCGGCGATGAGTTCGTCCACCTCGTCCAGCAGCGTCCGGGTCTTCGAGGCCTTGATCTGGAGGTCGATGAACTTCCAGATGCTGATCAGCACCCCGGCCGCCAGCAGGGCCGCCAGGGGCCACATCATGAAGCCGCCGGCCTCCCAGATCTGGCCGAGCTGCAGCTCCTGGCCCTCACCGAGCTGCATGTCCTGGCCCTGCGCCTGGACGAGCAGCAACGCGTTCGTCAAGCTGGTCAAGGTTACCTCCACCGTGCTCTCCGACTGGTTCTCGCTCCGAGCGGCGGCCCCCGGAGCGCCCCGGAGCCGTGCTCCCCTGCGGCGTGCAGGCCGGGCAAGCTATTTCGCCGTTCGAGGCCCTGTCAAGGAGACGGGGGCGGGCCCGGCCGGCGGGCGCGCGGGCGGGCCCGTAGCCACGACCCCCGGCGCCACGCGCCTCACGGCTCTCGGGGGGGTGCGGCGATTTTAACACACCGGGCGCGCCGGTCGTGCCGCTTCTCCTCCAGCGCGGGCACCCGGCGCCGGCACTCCCCGTCCTTGTCGTCGCGCGGGCACCGGGGGTAGAAGGGGCATCCGGAGGCGTCGTCCGGCGACGCGGTCTCGGCCTCCCCCGAGACGGGCGGGCGGCGCGGCTCCTCCGAGGGCCGGGGGCGCGGCACGGCGGCCAGGAGGGAGCGGGTGTAGGGGTGGAGCGGCTCCTCGTAGACCGCCTCCGCGGGGCCCGACTCGACGATCCGGCCCAGGTACATGACCGCGAGACGGTCGGCCACGTGGCGGACCACCGCCAGGTCGTGGGCGATGAAGAGGACGGTGAGGCCGAGCTCCTCCCGGAGGTCGGCCAGCAGGTTGAGGATCTGGGCCTGCACGGAGACGTCCAGGGCCGAGACCGGCTCGTCGGCCACCAGGATCTCGGGCTCGACGCTCAGGGCCCGGGCGAGCCCGATCCGCTGCCGCTGGCCGCCCGAGAACTCGTGGGGATGGCGACCCGCGTCCCGGGGCTCGAGCCCCACCCGCTCCAGCAGCTCCCCGACCCTGCGATCGGCCGCCCGCCCGCCGGCGATCCCGTGGACCTCCAGCGCTTCCCGCAGGGCGCCCCCCACGGTCAGCCGGGGGTTGAGCGAGCCGAAGGGGTCCTGGAAGATCATCTGGGCCCGGCGTCGGAACCGCCGCAGCTCGTCCCCGGTCATCTCCGAGAGGGGGCGTCCCCGGTACAGCACCTCGCCGGCGGTGGGCTCCTCGAGGCGCAGCAGGAGCCGGGCCGTGGTGGACTTGCCGCACCCCGACTCGCCCACCAGCCCCAGCGTCTCGCCCCGCTCCAGCTCCAGCGAGACGTCCTCCACCGCCCGGACGGGCCGGCCCTCGCGCCGCAGGAACCCGCCCGAGCCGGGGTACACCTTCCGGAGCCCCCGCGCCTGGAGGAGCGGGCCCTCGCCGCCG
>CAYZLN010000026.1:4944-6792 GCA_964479295.1 uncultured Gemmatimonadota bacterium | reverse complement strand
GCCTCGCCCCGGCACCGGGCCCAGGCGTGGGGGCAGCGGGGATGGAAGCGGCACCCCTCCGGCCACCCGGTGGGGTGGGGGACGGCCCCGCCGACGGCCGTCAGGCGCCGACGCCCCTCCAGGTCCGGCACGGCGTCGAGCAGGCCCTCGGTGTACGGGTGCCGGGGCCGCCGGAAGAGGGCGCCGACCGGGGCCCGCTCGACGATCTGCCCCGCGTACATGACGGCCACCCGGTCGGCGTTCTCGGCCACCACCCCGAGGTCGTGGCTGATGAGGAGCATGGCCATCCCGTGCTCCTCCTGCAGCGACCGCAGCAGCGCCAGGATCTGCGCCTGCACCGTGACGTCGAGGGCCGTGGTGGGCTCGTCGGCCACCAGGACCGAGGGCCGGCAGGCCAGCGCCATGGCGATCATCACCCGCTGCCGCTGCCCCCCGGAGAGCTGGTGGGGGTGGGCGGCGTAGCGCTCCCCCGGGTCGGGGATCCCCACCCGGCCCAGCAGCCGCACCGCCTCGTCGCGCGGGGAGCGGGCCCCGGCCGTGCCGTGGGCCGCCACGGCCTCCCGCACCTGCTCGCCCACCCGCATGACCGGGTTCAGGCTGGTCGTGGGCTCCTGGAAGACCATGGCGATCTCCCCGCCCCGGACCTCACGCATCCGGCCCTCCGGCGCGCCCACCAGCTCCTCGCCCCGCAGCCGCACGCTGGAGCCGGGCATCACCCGGCCGGGCCGGGGCACGAGCCCGGTCAGGGAGAGGGCGGTCACCGACTTGCCGCACCCCGACTCGCCCACGAGCCCCAGCGTGTCGCCCTCCCCGAGTCGGAACGACACGCCGTCCACCGCCCGGGCCTCCTCCCCCCCGACGGGGAACCAGGTGCGGAGGTCGCTCACCTCCAGGAGAGGCGCCCCTCCGCCGGGGGTCACGGCCCCACCCCCGGCCCGGCGCTCCTCGGGTCGAGGGCGTCCCGGAGCCCGTCGCCGACCAGGTTGAAGCTCATGACGGTGAAGACGATGGCGAGCCCCGGGAAGAGGGTGATCCACCAGGCGTCGAGCATCACGTCCCGCCCGGCGGCCACCATGTTCCCCCAGCTCGCCGTGGGCGGCTGGACGCCGAGCCCCAGGAAGCTCAGCGCCGCCTCGGCGAGGATGGTGTTCCCGACCCCGAGGGTGGCGGCCACGATCACCGGGGTGAGCGCGTTCGGGAGCACGTGGCGGAGGAGGATCCGCCCGTCGCCGTACCCGAGCGCGCGGGCGGCCTCCACGTACTCCTCCTCCCGGATCGAGAGCACCTCGCCCCGGACGATCCTCGACGTGCCCATCCAGCCGGTGGCCCCGAGCACCAGGGTCACCAGGGCCACGGACGGCTCGAAGAGGGCCACCACCGCGATGAGGAGCACCAGCCGGGGAAAGCTCAGCAGGACGTCGACGGTGCGCATGGCCGCGGTGTCGATCCACCCGCCGAGGTAACCCGCCACCGCCCCGACGAGCGTGCCCAGCGTGATGGCGATGGCGACGGCGGCGACCCCGATCCCCAGGCTGATCCGGGCGCCGTACAGCACCCGGGTGAAGACGTCGCGGCCGAACCGGTCGGTCCCCATGGGATGCCCGGCCGACGGCGCCTGGTAGCGGGTCTCGACGATCCGGTCGGCGACCTCGCCCCCGTGGGGCGCCAGGTAGGGCGTCAGGAGGGCGACGCCGGCCAGGGCCGCCAGCAGGACCAGCCCCGACGCCGCCTGTCGGTGCCGGAGGAATCGGCGCCACGGGGTGGGCCCCGACGGCGCCCGCGGCGCCGGGCCCACGGTCGGGTCGGCCGTGCCCTCGTCGACGGCCGACCGGACGGCCGCCCTGTCGC
>CAYZLN010000026.1:0-4844 GCA_964479295.1 uncultured Gemmatimonadota bacterium | reverse complement strand
CCCCGAGGACGAGCACGCCCACGGCCCAGCACGCCGCCAGCCCGCCCGCCATCGTCCCGAGCGCGATCCACTCGTCCAGCCCCCCGCCCCGCACCGTCCCGACCACCCGGTCCCACCGCAGGGCGGCCACGGCCCACAGGAAGAGCCAGCCCCCGAGAACCGGCACGCCTCGGCCCTCGCCCCGGAGGACGGGCCGGAGCCCGGGCACCACGGCGTCGACCGCCCGCGCGGCGCGACCCGTGCCGTCGGCCGGCCCCGGGGCCCCGTCGCCGCGGCGCCCGTCGTCCCGCGGCCCGGCGCCGGCCGGCCGATCAGCCATCGTACCGCACCCGCGGGTCGACGGCCGCGTACAGGACGTCGGCCAGGAGGTTGCCGCCCACCACCAGGCCGCCGAAGAGGAACGTCGCGGCCATCACCAGCGGGTAGTCCCGCGCCAGGATCCCGTTGTAGAGCAGCCGCCCCATCCCCGGCCACGAGAAGACCACCTCGATCACCACGGCCCCGCCGAAGAGCAGCGGCAGGTAGAGCCCCAGGAGGCTCACCACCGGCAGGAGGGCGTTCCGGACGGCGTGGCGGAGGATCACGCGCCTCCGCGACAGCCCCTTCGCCCGAGCCGTCCGGACGTAGTCCTGGTCCACCACCTCCAGCATCGCGCCCCGCATGTAGCGGGAGATCCCCGCCGCCGACGCCGCCCCCAGGGCGATGGACGGGAGGACGAGGTGGCGGGCCCGGTCGGCCAGCCGCTCCCAGAACCCCATGGCGTCGTGGCCGAGCGAGGTCATCCCCGAGATCGGGAGCTGCAGGGCGTCGGGCATCCAGGCCGCCGACGCCGCGAGGATCAGCACGAGGCCGAGCCAGAAGTTCGGCATCGAGTAGACGAAGAGGGCGCCGAAGGTGAGGCCCGAGTCCAGGGGGGAGTACTGGCGCAGCGCCTGGACGACCCCCACCGCGCAGCCCAGCGCGAAGATCAGCGCCAGCGACACGCCGCTCAGCACCAGCGTGTTGGGAAGCGCCTCGCCGATGGCGGCCGCCACCGGCCGGTGCTGGCTGAAGCTGTACCCGAAGTCGCCGGTGAGGAAGGCCCCGAGCCACTTCACGTACTGGACGTGCAGGGGCTCGTCCAGGCCGAGGTTCCGGCGCATGGCCTCCACGACCTCGGCGGGCACGTTCGGGTTGAAGTACGCCGCGGTGGGGTCGCCGGGCGCCAGGTGGAGCAGGAGGAAGGTGATCGTGGCGATCCCCAGCAGCAGGGGGACGGCCTGGAGGAGCCGCCGGAGGAGGTACCCGGCCAGGGGAGCCGTCCGGCTCGCCACGGGCGTTCAGCCTCCGGCCCTCATTCTCCCCGTCGCGCCTCGGGACGGAGCCACCAGTCCTGCACGGTCACCAGCTCCCCCCTGGCGTCCATCGTCACCCCCTCGAGGCCCCGCCGGAGGGCGTCGGCGCGGTCCTCGAAGAAGAGGAAGCTGTAGGGCTGATCGCGGTAGACGATCTCGTTGTAGCGGTGGAGCAGCCGGCGGCGCGGCTCCCGGTCGATCGTCCGCGGCAGGGAGTCGAGGACCGCGTCGAGCTCCTCGTCGCAGTAGCCGGTGAACTGCATCGGCTGGTCGCGCCGGTCGCACGCCCAGAGGTCGCGGTCGTCCACCACCAGGTCGGGCTGGAAGGCGAGGACGACCCCGTCGAAGTCCCGCGCCGGCCCCGTGACCGCCTCGACCAGCGAGGCGTACTCCCGGACCGCCGGGCTGGCCTCCACCCCGACCTCGGCGAGCTGCGACTGCACCAGCACCGCCACGTCGCGCCGCTGGCGCGTGTCGTTCGTCGAGAGCTCGAAGGCGAACTCGGTGCCGTCCCTCTCCCGCACGCCGTCGCCGTCGGTGTCGCGCCAGCCGTGGCGCTCCAGGAGCGCCCGGGCGGAGTCGGGGTCGTACGGCAGGGGGCTCCAGGCGGAATCGTACGCCCAGTGCCAGGGCCCCAGCGGCCCGGTGGCGGGCCGTCCCAGCCCGTTCAGCGCCGCGTCGACGATCTCCTCCCGGTCGATGGCCATCGTCAGGGCCCGGCGGACCCCGGCCTCCTCGAAGAGCGGCCGCCGCGTGTTCCAGCCCACGAACCCGTAGGAGGGGAAGGGGAAGGTGACGAGGTCGAGCCCGTCGTCGCCCCGCACCCGGTCGAGCTGGGACGGCAGCACCTTCATGTAGAAGTCCACGTTCCCGCTCCGGGCCTCGGCCAGGAGCGTCGTCTCGTCCGGCACCACCCGGTAGATCAGCCGATCGGCGTGGGGCGGACCCCCCATCTCCTCCGGGAAGTCGCGGTTGGCCTCGAAGACCCACCGGTCGCCCTGGCTGTGCTCGACGAACCGGTAGGGGCCGCTCCCCACCGGGTTCCGGGTGCCGAACGGGTGCTGCGCGAGCTCCCCGGGGGGCACGTCGCCCAGGACGTGCTCCGGGACGATCGGGGTGGCGATCCAGGCGTAGAGAAGCCCGGCCGTGGGCCGGACGTGGAAGCGGGCGGTGTGCCGGTCCACCACCTCGACGGAGTCCCACCGCGCGAAGTAGCTCCGCGCCCGGTAGCCCACGTCCGGGTGCTTCGCCCTCCGGAACGTGAAGGCCACGTCCTCGGCCGTCAGCGGCTCTCCGTCGTGCCACTCCACGCCCTCTCGCAGGCGGAAGGTGAGGCGCGTGCTGTCGTCGCTCAGGCTCCACGACTCCGCCAGCCACGGCTCCGGCCGCAGGTCCTCGTCGTACCGGACGAGGGTCGAGAAGAGGGCGAAGCGGGCCACCTGGTCGCTGACGTAGTCGGAGATGGCCAGGGGGTTGAGGGTGGGCATCTCGCCCTGGCCGCCGATGACGATCGTCCCTCCGCGGCGCCGCTCCTCGGGGACGTCGGCCCCGGAGTCGTCTCCGGCGTCGCCCCCGCAGGCGACGGCCGCCAGCAGGCCGAGCACGACGGCTCCTCCGGCCCCTCGCCATCGCGCCGCGGGGCCGTCCGCGGCCGCGCCGTCCGCTCGCGCCCTCATCGGCTCTCCTCCCCCCGCCACCTCCACCCCGGGAGGCCGCGCAGCTCACCCCTCGCGTCCATCTCGACGCCCTCGATCTCGGTGCTCACGCCGGCGATCTCCTCGTTCCAGAACAGGAAGGTGAAGGGCTGGTCCCGCTGGAGGACCCGGGCGAACTCGGCCCAGATCTCCTTCGCCCTCTCGGCGTCCCTCGTCCGGGTCCCCGCGTCCATGAGGCTGTCGGCCACGGGGTTCGCGTAGGAGCTCCGGTTGGCGCTCCCCTCGACCTCGACCCGGTCGCTGTGGAAGAGGGGCCTCGGGTCCACCCGGAAGCTGTCCAGCACCCAGTTCGTCAGGACGGCCTGGAAGTCGCGCCTGCGGTGCCGGGCGAGCATCGCCTGCCACTCCATCAGCGCCGGCTCCGCCGCCACGCCCACCTCCCGGAGGTGCGCCCCGGCGATCTGCACTGCGTCCCGGAGCACCTGGTTGGCCTCCGGCGTGAGGATCCGGAAGCGAAGCTCCGTGCCGTCCTCCCGCTCCCGGACCCCGTCGCCGTCCCGGTCCGTCCACCCGTTCGCCTCGAGCAGCGCCCGCGCCGAGTCCGGGGCGTGGGGGAGCGGATCCAGCCCCGGGGCGTACGGGTGCCAGGGCGGGATCGGCCCCGAGGCCACCGACCCGAAGTCGTAGAGGGCGGCCTCGAGCATCTCCCCGCGGTCGAGGGCCAGGGTCATGGCCCTCCGGACCTCGGCCTCGGCGAAGAGCGGGTCGCGCGTGTTCCAGCCCAGGTAGGTGAACATGCGCCAGGGGAAGACCTGAAGCCGGGCGGCGTCGGAGCTCCGCACCCGGTCGGCGTCCGCCGGCGCCAGCGGCCCGTCGACGTGCAGCTCCCCGCGCAGCAGCTCCCTCAGCCGGGTGGTGCGCTCCGGGACGACCCGGTACACCACGCGCCCGATCTCCGGCCGACCCCCCAGGCCCTCGGGGAACGAGTCGGCCCGCCGGAACGTCAGCGCCTCGCCGGAGCGCCATCCGGTGAAGCGGTAGGGGCCGCTCCCCACCGGGTCGCGCCCGAAGGGGTGCTCGGCCATCTCCGCGGGGGGCACGTCCCCCAGCCGGTGCTCGGGGACCGGGGGCCAGTAGAACCCGTGGAGCGGCTCGGCGTGGGGCGCCGTGAACTCGAAGCGGACGCGGTGGGGGCCCAGCACCTCGGCCGACTCGACGTTGGACAGATAGGCGGCCCCCATCGGCGACGCCGCCGCAGGGTCCTTCGCCCGGTCGAAGGTGAACTTCACGTCCTCGGCCGTCACCGGCTCCCCGTCGTGCCAGGCGACGTCGTCCCGGAGCGTGAAGACCACGGCCGTGTCCGAGAGGCTCCACGACTCCGCCAGCCACGGCTTCGGCCGGTAGGCCGAGTCGTACGCCACCAGCGGCGTGTAGAGGAGCGAGTACATGACGTCGTTCGCGTTCTGGTCGGTGCTCACCAGGGGGTTCAGCGTCTGGAGGTCCGCCTGGTAGGCCACCACCAGCGGCCGGCGCTCCCCGTCCCGCCGCTCGTCGGGGGCGTCGTCGCCGCACGCCAGCGCCGCGGCCGCCGCGAGGGCCGCGCCCAGGAGGGCCCGCGGCCCGAAGTGTCTCAGGAAGTTCACGCCCCCGAAGGTAGGCGCGTCATCGACGCCACGTCCACTCGCCGTCGCGGTAGCGCGGCTCGAGCTCCGCCGCCCGCTCGCGCTCCCGGTCGGAGAGGGACGAGCCGGAGACGTCCAGGCCGAACTCGCCGGCGAAGCCCCGGGCCAGGGCGTCGGCGAGCCGGCCCGGGTCCGGAAGCTCCGGCAGGACGTCCGAGAGGGACGCCGCCGCG
>CAYZLN010000025.1:12987-14644 GCA_964479295.1 uncultured Gemmatimonadota bacterium | reverse complement strand
CCGCAGCGCCGGGCGACGTCCCGGCCCCCAGCCGCGCCGACAGGTCGGGCACGCCCGGGACCTCCACGGAGGGGAGCACCCCCGACAGCACGGGCAGCAGGAGCAGGCCCACGAGGGCCCCGGCCCACACGACGTGGCGCATCGCCGCCGGGCGCGACCGGAGCAGCCGGGCGGCGACCACGGCCGCCAGCAGCAACGCCGTCCCCTTCAGGGAGGCGTCCAGGAGCCCGGCGAGCCAGGCGCCGGCGAGCTCCGTCAGCAGGTCCGGTCCGACCGGGACGGGCACGGCGTCACCGTCCCTCCCGCCGGGCCTCTTCGATCAGCTCCTCGAGGTTCGCCAGGTCCTGGTCCGAGAGGTCGGACTCCGACATGGAGAGGAGCGCGGCCACCGCGTCCTCGGCGGAGTCGTCGAAGAAGGTGCGGACGAGGCGCTTCATGGCCGACTTCCGGGCCTTCTCACGGGGGAGGGTGGGCTTGTACACGTACCGGGGCCCCTCCTCCTCGTGGGTCAGGTGGCCCTTCTCCTCCAGCACCCGGAGGAGGGCGCGCACGGCCGAGTAGCTCGGGGGATCGGGCAGGTTCTCCTGGACGCGGGCCGCCGTGGCGCGGCCGAAGCGGTACACGATGTCCATGATCTGACGCTCGCGGCGCGTCAGGTCCCGGTGCGGCCTCTCGTCGGTCATCCCGATCTCACCCCTCCCTCGCGTGTGACTCCCCGGGAGCGTCCGCCGGGGCCCGGACCGTCCGGCTCCGACCGTCCCCGGCCCGTTCGACGATCAAGGTGCTCCGGGGCCGCCGCGGCCGTCAACCGCGCCCGCGCGCCGCCCCGCCTTCCGCGGAGCCCTCCGGCGGCCCGGGAGCGCGGCGACCATCCGATAATAGATATCCGACCTTGTGAGAATACCCCCTGTCTATGGTTCGATCTTTGGAGGAACTGTCTCGCTCTATGGACATTGTGCACAGATATTGCATCCCCGGTTCTCCCGACGTTTCAAGACAGTCCGACAGTCACCGAAAGGAGCGCGACGGATGCCCGACGTCGAGAAAAAAGACGCGATCATGGAGATGGTCCGGCAGGAGCTGTCCGACGACCCGGACGCCGAGAACAAGGACCTGTACGCCAAGGCGAAGAAGATCGACCCCTCCGTCGACGACCTCAGCCTGCGCCAGTTCCACGCGCGCTATCCCCTGCAGGTGAAGAGGAAGATGGCCCAGAGCCGCCGGGACCGTAAGAAGAGCCGCGGGGCGAAGAAGGCGACGGGCTCCGGAGGCGGAGGCACGGGAGGATCCGGCTCCGTCGACCGGGAGACCATCCGCAGCACCCTCCTCCGCTTCGCCCGCGACGTCTCCGCCGCGGACGGCAAGGCCGAGATGATCGACATCCTCTCGAGCGTCGACGACTACGTCGACGACGTGGTCGACGCCGTCGACGCCGGCTGAGCCGAGCTTCCGCCGGGCGGCCCGGCCCGGGGCGTCCCCCGCCCCGCCGCCGGGCCGCCGACGCGCAGGCAGCCCCGATGTCCCTCCCCCGCCGGATCGCCGCGCTCGGCCTGGCCGCGGCGCTCGCGGCGTGTGCGGGGAGCGGCCCGGGGCCTTCGGCGCAGAGGCCGGCCTCCACCTCCTTCGAGTGGGCCGGGCTGCGCCTCGAGGTCGAGCT
>CAYZLN010000025.1:8252-12887 GCA_964479295.1 uncultured Gemmatimonadota bacterium | reverse complement strand
TACCTGGTGCGGGCCTTCTGGCCGGGGGCGGTGCGGCCCGGCCTGCCGCGGGCCGAGATCGAGGTCACGCTCGGCGGGGTGGAGCTCGAGCCCGAGTGACCGGACGGGTCCCGGGCTGATGCGCCGGGGCCCCGGATCGACTTGCCCGAAGCCCGCCGTCCATCGAACCTGATAGGGTTCCCTCGATCCGCTCCTCCTTCGGCTCTGACAGGTGCTCATGAGCCCCCCGGGAGAGGACGACAGTCCCCGCGGGCCCGTGACCGGCCGGCCCGGCACCGGGAGCGCGGACCCGCCCGACGCGCCCGACGACCTGTCCCCCGGGACGGAGCGGGCGCTCAGGGAGCTGGCCTCCACGCTGGGGAAGTTCGCCATGTACCCGGACGGGCACCCGACCCTGGGGCCGGCGGTGGACGAGCTCACCGACCGTCTCGGGTCGGTGATCGGGCCCGGTGACGGGCTGGAGATCGAGGTCCGCCGGACGCGCCTCGTCGTGGACGACGCGGCCACCGACCCCGACAACCCGCTCCTGGCGGGGCTGGCGGGCCGGCTCCACAAGCACCAGCTCCGGGCGCTCTCCTTCCGCCCCGGCCTGACCCGCGACGAGCTGAAGGAGCTCCTCGCCGCCCTCGCCAGGGACCCGGCGCGGGCCGCCGGCGACCCGCTGGGCCTCGCCGAGCGCGAGGACCGGTGGGAGCACGTGGGGATCGTGGGGCGACGCTACGACCCGCTGCGGCTCGACTCCGGCGTCTCCGCCGAGCCGGTGCCCGAGGGAGAGGCACAGGAGGAGCCCCCGGTGGGCTCGCGGCTCGCCGGCGCCGACCTGCTGGAGCGCCGACCCTCCGAGGTCGCCCGCGCGGTCGAGGACCGCCTGGAGGAGGAGGACCTCGACCGCGTGGTGGCGTTCCAGCTCCTCCGGATGGCCGAGCGGCTGGGCGAGGCCTCGGGGGACGAGGCCGAGGAGATCCGCGAGCGGCTCTCCCGGGTCGTGCTCTCGCTGCCGTCCGAGGTCCTGGACATGCTCCTCAAGCTGCTCGAGGGCGACCGGGGCGACGAGGAGCTGCTTCTGGCCGCGGCCCGCTCCATGGAGGTCGAGGCCACCCTGAAGCTCGTGCAGACCGCCGCCTCCCGCCGCGACGGCCAGGAGGTGATCGCCGAGTGGCTCCTGGAGCTCGTCCTGAAGCTCTCCATGTACGGGGGCGACGAGGACTCCGGCCCGCCGTCCCGGCCCCGCGAGGTGGACGAGCTGATCGAGCGGATCCTGGACGCCTGGGACCTGGACGACCCCCGTCCGCCCGTCTACCAGACCGCCCTCCACAGGATGGCGCGCAACCCGCCCCGCGACGCCGGCCTCTCCGAGCGGCGGGCCCGGTCGATCTTCATCAGCCCCGAGCGGGTCCTGAAGATGGGCCTCGAGCTGGACGAGACGGCCGAGTACGTGCGGGACGCCGCCGAGCAGATGCTGGCGGCGGAGCGCTTCGGCGCGCTGGCCGAGATGCTGGAGAAGGTCCCCGACGACCACGGCCTCGCACAGCGGCTCTGGACCCGGATGTCCGAGCGGGAGACGGTGGAGCGGATCCTGGGCGCCGACCCGCCCGGGTTCCCCCTCCTCGAGCAGCTCGTGGAGGTGGCCGGCGTCGAGCTGGCCCCGCCCCTGCTGGACGCCCTCAGCTCCCAGCGGTCGGAGTCGCGGGTCTACTGGAGGAAGGTCTTCAACCTGCTCCTCGAGATCGGAGAGCCCGTGCTCCCGCTGATCCCGGAGCGGCTGGAGGACGACCGGTGGTACGTGCGCCGCAACATGCTCGCCCTGCTGCGCGAGCTCCCCGAGCGGCCCGAGGGGTTCTCGGCGCTCCCGCACCTGGACGACGACGACCCGCGCGTCCGGGCGGAAGCGCTCTCGCTGGCCCTGGAGGACCCCGAGGAGCGGGAGACGGCCCTCGCGAGCGGCCTGCGGGACGGCGACACCCGGATGGTCGGGCTCGCCCTGTCGGCCGCCGAGTCGGACCGCCCGGCGTCGGCCGTCGAGCCCCTGGCCGAGCTGGCCGCCGATCCGGACCAGGCCAGCTCCCACCGCCTGCGGGCGGTGCGCCTGCTGTCCGACGCCGACGACCCGGACGCCCTGGGGGTTCTCCTGGACCTGGTGTGGCGCCGGAAGTGGTTCTTCTGGCGCGAGATCGCCCCGGGGACGCCGCTCGTCGTGCAGGCGCTGGAGACGATGCGCGAGGGCTGGAGCGACGAGCCGTCGGCCCGCCGGGCGCTGGAGGCCGCTGCGCGATCGGACGACGCCCGGGTCCGGAAGGCCGTGGGCGCCGAGGAGGAGACGACGTGAACAGCGAGCTCCCGTACCGGTTCCTCGTCGCCCTGGGCCAGGCCCTGTCGGCGGCCCAGCTCTACGAGCCGGGCCACCCGGCCCGCGGTCGGGCCGCGGAGGACGTGTGGCGGCAGGCGCAGGAGCTGCTGTCCGCCACCCCCCACGCGTCGTTCACCTTCCTGGAGGGCGAGGTGGCCTTCGGCGACCGGCGGGTCCGCTCGCTCCGCGACTGGCCGTGGGCCCGGGACTTCTCCGAGGCCGGCATCGAGCGGATCGAGCTGACCGGGGGGCTCCAGCAGGAGGACCTCGAGGCGTGCCTGCTCGCGCTCGAGCGCCGGCTGTCCGGGGACGGCCCGGCCGAGCCCTGGACGGACGAGCACGACCACGTCCGCTTCGGGCCCCTGGAGGCCGAGGAGGAGGCGGAGCTCCGCGCCGAGCTCGAGCAGAGGATGGACGACGTGGAGCAGATCTTCCGCGAGGCCCGCAGCGACGGGATCGTCTCGGCCGAGGTGGCCGAGGCGGTCGTGGGCGAGGTGGCGCGGGCCATCCGTCAGAGCGGCAACCTCCTGAAGCTGCTGGTGCCCCTGAAGGAGGTCGACCAGTACAGCACCGTCCACTCGATGAACGTCTCCGTGCTCTCGATCGGCTTCGCCGAGCAGCAGGGCTTCCAGGGGTCGGACGTGAAGCGCGTCGGCGAGTCGGCCCTCCTGCACGACGTGGGGAAGAGCCTCATCCCCGAGGAGATCCTCCAGAAGCCCGGCGCCCTCACCGACCGGGAGTGGGAGATCATGCAGCAGCACCCCGAGGACGGCGCCCGCATCCTCCTCCGCTCCGAGAAGGACGGGGTGCTTCCCGCCGTCGTCGCCTACGAGCACCACATGTACCTGGACGGGTCCGGCTACCCGCCCCGCGTCTTCCCCCGGTCCCCCCACCCCGTCAGCCAGCTCATCCAGATCTGCGACGTCTTCGACGCGCTCCGCACCCGCCGCCCCTTCCGGGGGCCCTGGCCGGCCGAGAAGATCATCCTGCACCTGAACGAGGGGGCCGGGAGCCGCTTCCACTCGTCCACGGTCGAGTCGTTCGTGTCCATGATCCGGCAGTGGGACGCCGTCCTCGAGGACGGGATCGGGGGCGAGGGGGCCCCGGCCGGGCCGACGGAGGGGGCCGCGACGGAGGCCGAGGGGCCGGACGACGGGGACGGAAGCGACCCCGCCGGCCCGGAGGGGAAGGAAGGCCCCGCCGGGGAGGGGGACGCCGGCGGCGGCGAGCCCGCCGGCTGAGCGGATCCGGCCGAAAGGAGACGTCGCCGACGCGGGCCCGGGGCTGCGGCCGCGTCGCCGGCACGGCCCCGCGGCTGGGGGGGCGCGGGTCAGCTCCGCGCGGCGTCCAGGCTCACGACGGGCTCGTCCCCCACCACCTCGGCCGTGTGCGGCGTGCCCGCCGGGACGGCCACCCGGTCGCCCGGGCCGAGGACCACCTCCTCGCCCTCGAGGGTGACCCGGAAGCGGCCCGAGACGACGGCGTCGATCTTGTCGACGTCGTGCGTGTGCTCCGGGAACTCGGTGCCCGGGGGATACACGTAGCGCGAGACCCGGAACCCGCGGTCCTCCAGCTCCTCCCGGAGGGCCCGCTCCTCGACCGGGCCCTCCTCTTCGTCGTCCCAGCGCTCGACGTCGACCATGTCCCCTGCCTCCGTCCTCGATGAGCGTCTCCTCGGGGGGCGCCGCCGGCGTCCCGCCCCCCGGCCGCGGCACGGGGCCGCCGGACGGCCGCGCTCAGCCCCCGGCCCCGCCGCCGTCCTCCGGGGCCTCCCTCAGGTCGGCCAGTCGCTCGAGGGCGTTCGCCTTCTCCCGGTCGCCCACGCGGGCCCGTCGGACCGCCGTGTGGAGAACCTCGACGTTCCGGTCGTACGTCTCCCGGTCCACGGGGAACGGGTGCCCGTCCTTGCCGCCGTGGGCGTACGCGTAGTCGGCCCACCGCCGGCCCCGCGCCCGGTCCGTCGTGCCGCCGTCCGCCTCCTCCTCACCGTCCCCGCCCGGCGGCGGCCGGGCCGGGTCCCGCCGGGACGCCGGCGCCCCGTGGATCACCTCGGCGAGCAGGGAGAGGCTGCGGACCGCGGCCGGGCCGACGCCGCCGGTGCCCAGCAGCGTCTCGAAGTCCTCGGGGTGACGCTCGTGGGCGTCCCGGAGCACCCTGCGCAGATGGCCGGCGTCGACGTCCCGGGGCAGCACCCGGTGCTGCTCGGGGGCGAAGAGGGTCGGGCCTTCGGTGAGCCGGTGGACCTCCCGGGCGACCCGGTCGGGGTCCTGCCGCGCCAGCTCGGCGCA
>CAYZLN010000025.1:1531-8152 GCA_964479295.1 uncultured Gemmatimonadota bacterium | reverse complement strand
CCCGGCGCCCAGGTCGCGGATGCCGGCGTGCGGCTCGCAGACGAAGTCGTCGACCGACTCGCCGAGCCAGTGGTACCGCCGGGCCCACCCGGCCCCGCCGTCCATGCCCTGCTGGACGACGCACCACGCCCCGTCGGGGGCGAAGAAGAAGTTGTGGTGGTAGACCTGGTAGCCGTCCTGCACGGCGGCGGAGTCGACCCTGGCGCTCATCCGGGACGCGCTGACGAGGCCCTCGCCCCCGGTGACGGCCAGCCGCTCGGCGCCGTCGGCGATCTCCCGGGGCGCCCGGCGGCTCGCCGACCCCTTGCCGCCGGCCACGACGAGGCCCAGGTCGTCGCCGTACCGGCGCGCGGCCTCCTTCATGGCGCCCCCGGTGACGGTGGTCAGGCCCGAGCTGTGCCAGTCGAAGCCCAGCACGCAGCCGAAGGCCTGGAACCACCACGGGTCGGAGAGGCGGCGGAGCATCTCCCGGGGCCCGTACTCCTCGACCACCGCCATCGTGACGGCGCCCGCGAGGCGGGTCATCCGGTCGAAGAGCCAGCGCGGGGCCCGGCCGCCGTGCAGCGGCAGCTCGGCGACGCTCCGCTTCACGGGCCCGGAGCCGGGGCGACGGGGATCGCCCCGCGCCCGCCCGACGGAGGGGCCGCTCGGCGTCGTCGCATCCGGTCTCCCCTGCTTCGCGTGTCCGGTGCCGGAGGATGCTCCCGGCGGGGAACCTAAGGGAGATCCCGCTCGGTGCCATCCCGGCGCCGGGGCGGTTGCGGCCCCCTGCCGGGCGGGCCTACCTTCGGCGGCGCGAACGGGGCGTCCGGAAGACCGGTGCGAGTCCGGCGCGGCCCCGCCACTGTGAGAGGCACGGCGGACGGTGCCCCCGTCCGCCCCGCCGCGACGACGGCCACTGGGTCGGCACATCGGCCCGGGAAGGCACGCGGCGGCCGCCTCGAGCCAGGAGACGGGCTCCGTTCGCACCCGCGAGAATGGCCTTCCGAGGGGAGGGCCGGTGCGGCGGAGCCCCGTGCCTCGTCCCCGTCTCCCCCGGTGGGCCACGAGCCTTCGAGGGAAGGACGGGGATCATGTCGTTCGAGCCACGCCGGCCCGCTCCGGCGCCGGGCTCCTCCCCGCGACCGGTGCCGACCCCCGGGGCGTCTCCCCGGGCCCGCCGTCGCGACCGCCCTTCTTCCCTCCTCACCCGCCGCGGGCCGCGCCCCGGTGCGCCGGCCGACGGGGACGTCGGCCCCCGCCGGGGGTCCGCCCCGTCCGCGGCACGAGGAAGGAACCCCACATGTCTGCCCTGATCGACCGCCTGCCCCGGCAGGCCCGCACGTCCGTCGTCGCCGCTCTCGCCGCCGTGGCCGCCGTGGCCGCGGCCGCCGACGCCCAGGCCCCGGACGGCGCCGGGCCCGCGCGGGAGGACACCGTCGAGGTCGGAGACCTCGTGGTGACCGCCCATCGCGTCCCGGTCGCCCGGGACGCCGTCACGGCCTCGCTCACGGTGATCGACCGCGAGGAGATCGAGAGCTCCGGCGCCGACCACGTCCTGGAGCTCCTCCACGGCACGCCCGGCGCGAACGTCGCGCAGTCGGGGTCGTTCGGCGACCAGGCGTCGCTCTTCCTGCGCGGCGGGGAGAGCGACTACGTGAAGGTCCTCGTCGACGGCGTCCCGGTGAACCGCCCGGGCGGGGGCATCGACCTCTCGACCCTGACGCTCGACAACGTCGAGCGCATCGAGATCGTCCGCGGACCGGCCAGCGTGGTCCACGGCTCGGACGCGGTCGCGGGCGTCGTTCAGATCTTCACCCGCTCGGGGGAGGGCCCGGCCCGCGCGTCGGCGTCGGCCCGGGCCGGCACCTTCGGGACGCTGGACTGGGAGACGTCCCTCTCCGGCGGGGGCGAGGAGGCCCGGTACGCGGTCTCCCTCTCCCGCTTCGTCACCGACGGGCCGCTCGCGTTCAACGACGACCACCGGCAGACCGTCGCCAGCGGCCGCTTCGGGTGGACGCCCTCCGACCGGACCGAGGCCTCGATGTCCGTCCGGCTCACGGACCGCGACACCCACTTCCCCACCGACGGCTCCGGCGACGTGGTGGACGAGAACTCGGTCCAGCGGGACGAGCGGATCGTGCTCTCCACCCGGGTGAGCCACTTGGTCACCGACCGGCTCGAGGCCGAAGTCGAGCTCGGCCTGAACGAGGAGGACCAGCGGGTGGTCGACCGGCCCGACGGCCCGGCCGACACGACCGGCACCTTCGCCTCCCGGCGCGAGGCCGACGTCGGCCGGCGGCGGGCCGGGGCCCGGCTCAACTACCACGCCGGCGACCACACCGTGGTCACCGTCGGCGTGGAGGGCGCGTTCGAGGACCAGAGGAGCCGCTCGACGTCCACCTCCGCCTTCGGCGTCTTCGAGGATTCGGTCGACGTGGAGCGCGACAACGTCGGGTACTTCGTGCAGGCGGTCACCGAGATGGGGCCGTGGTCGCTGAACGCCGGCGGCCGGCTCGACGACAACGAGGAGTTCGGCACCTTCGAGACCGGCCGGATCGGCGCCGCCTACACCTTCCCGACGAGCACGCGCCTGCGGGTCAACCTCGGAAACGCGTTCAAGGAGCCGACCTTCACCGAGAACTTCGGCACGGCGTCGACGGTGGGGAACCCCGACCTCGACCCCGAGCGGTCGCGCACCTGGGAGGTCGGGGCGCGGCAGCCGCTCTGGGGCGACCGCCTCTCGCTGGGCGTCACCTACTTCGACCAGACGTTCGACGACCTGGTGCAGTTCACGGCCTCCCCCGCCGACTCCCTCGCCGGCGGGGACGGGCCGGCGCCCAACTTCTTCAACGTGGCCGAGGCCTCCTCCCGGGGCCTCGAGCTCGAGCTCGAGGCCGACCTGCCCCACGGCTTCCGTGTCCGGGGCGACTACACGTGGCTGGACACGGAGGTGACCGACGCCGGCTTCCAGGGCGGCCCGGGAGAAGTCTTCGAGAGCGGCGCCGAGCTCCTCCGTCGGCCCGCCCACTCCGCCAACGCCGCCGTGACGTGGCGTCCGCCGACGGGCGGATCGGTGCGGGCCTCGGTCCGCCGGGTGGGCGAGCGGGACGACCTCCTCTTCACCGGCTTCGCGGGCGAGCGGGTGACGCTCGACGCCTACACGCGGGTGGACGTGGCCGTCCGCCATCCGATGCAGCTCCCGGGCTCCGGCTCCGGGGTCGTCGTGACACCGACCCTCCGGGTCGACAACGTCTTCGACGTGGACTACCGGGAGGTCGCCGGGTTCGACACCCGCGGACGGACCGTGCTGGCCGGCCTGGAGGCCACGCTCGGCCTCTGAGGCGGCCACCGGCGTCGGCCGCACGGGCGGGGCCCAGGGCCCTCGCGCCCGCCGGCCGGCGGCCTTGCCCGTCCGACCCGTCCCTTCGCACTCTGGGAGGGACAGCCCGTCCGCCGCCCGTTCCTCCGACCCGGGAGCGCCGTGTCGCCGCCCCGCCCCGAGCGCACCGGACCCCGCCGACGCCGGTGATCGGACCGTCGGTGTGGCGGCGGTACCGCCGCTACCTCGAGACGGCCCCCGACCGGGTCGTCGAGTGGCGGGACCCCCCCACCGGCGCGCGGGGCTGGCTGGTGATCAACTCCCTCCGGGGCGGAGCCGCCGGAGGCGGAACCCGCATGCGGCCCGGCCTCGACCGCCAGGAGGCCGTCTACCTCGCGAAGACGATGGAGCTGAAGTTCGCGTTCTCGGGCCCGCCCATCGGCGGCGGGAAGTCCGCCATCGACTTCGACCCCGACGACCCGCGCCGGCGCGAGGTCCTCGAGCGGTGGTTCGAGGCCGCCGAGCCCTATCTGAGCTCGTTCTACGGCACGGCCGGCGACCTCAACGTCGACGCCGAGCGGGACGTGGCCCCGCTCTGCTCGTCGCTGGGGCTGCGGCACCCGCAGCAGGGGGTGATCCGGGGACATCTCGATCCCTCCCGGGAAGAGCTCGACCGCATCTGCCGGCGGCTCCGCTCGGGCCTCGAGGCCCCCGTGGGCCGCGACGACGACGGTCTGGGCGTGGAGGGGAAGCAGCTCTTCGTCTCCGACCTGATCACCGGGTACGGGGTCGCCCGGGCCGCCGTCCATCTCCACCGTCTCCGGGACGACGCGCTGGCGGGCCGGCGCGTCGTGGTGGAGGGCTTCGGGAACGTCGGGGGCGCGGCCTGCCTCTACCTGGCCCGGACGGGCGCCCGCGTCGTCGCGGTGGTGGACCGCGACCACGCCATCGTCGCCCCCGACGGCCTCGATCCCGAGGACGTGGAGGCGCTCCTGGCGGCGCGCGAGGACGGGGCGCTCCCGCCCCATCCCCGTCGGGTCGGGGGAGAGGCCCGCCGGAAGGCGTACGAGACCCCGGCCGACGTCTTCGTGCCCGCCGCCGTCTCCGGCTCGATCGACCGCCGCCGCCTCGACCAGCTCCGCCGGGCCGGCGTCCGGACGCTGCTCTGCGCCGCCAACCAGCCCTTCCGCGAGGAGGAGCTGGGCTCCACCGCGGTGCAGCAGTCGGCCGACGACGACTTCGAGGTGATCGTCGACGCCGTGGGCGGGCTCGGCATGGCCCGGGCCCTCTACTGCCTCATGACCGGGGCGGCCGGGGACGGAGACGACCCCTGCGACGTCTTCGACGAGGTCGACGCGGCGGTCCGTCGGTCGGTGGAGGACGTGCTCGACCAGGCCGGCGGACGGCGCAGCGGCCTCCTCGCCGCGGGGCTGGAGGTGGCCCTCGACCGGGTGGGCGCGGGCTGACCCCCGGGCGGGCCGACGGGGGCGGGCCTCAGACGCCCCAGATCAGCGCGATGCCCAGGGGCGTCGCCACGGCCAGCAGGAGCTGGAGAGGGACGCCCAGCCGGACGAAGTCGCCGAAGCGGTACCCGCCCGGACCGTACACCATCATGTTGGTCGCGTACCCCACCGGCGTGCTGAAGGCGGTGACGGCGGCGAAGGTGACGGCCAGCAGGAACGAGAACGGGTCGGCGCCGATCCGGCCGGCGGCGTCCACGGCCACCGGGATCATCAGCACCACGGTGGCGGTGGCCCCCAGCACGTTGGTCAGCCCCGCCGTGAAGAGGTAGAAGAGGGACAGCACCGCCAGCGGGGGCAGCCCCCCCGCCACCTCCAGCAGCCCCCCGGCCAGGACGTCGGCCGCCCCGGTCCGGGCCATGGCGATCCCCAGCGGGATCAGCCCCGCGAGGAGGAAGATCACGTCCCAGCTCACCGCCTCGTACGCCCGGGCCGTGCTCAGGCACCCGGTGGCCACCATGACCACGACCCCTCCGAGCGCCGCCACGTAGATCGGCAACGCCCCCGTGGCCGCCACCAGGACGACGCCGGCGAAGACGGCCAGCGCCGCGACCGGCCGCCCCGGAGGGGCCCCGGCGTCCTCGTCCCGCGCCGACGAGGCGGCGGAGACCGGGGAGACGCCCGAGACCTCCATCCCTGCCCCGTCCTCGAGCGTCCCGAGCCGGTCACGTCCGGCGAGGACCAGCAGGGCGTCGCCCTCCCGCAGCTCCAGCGTCTCCACGTCGTCCCTCACCACCCGGTCGCCCCGCCGGACGGCGAGCACGGTGGCCCCGAGCCGGCTCCGGAACCCGGCCGAGACCGTGGTCTCGCCCGCCAGCCGGGACCCGGGGGAGAGGGTGACCTCCAGCAGGTCGAAGTCGCGGTCGACGAACGCGCCGTCGGTGACCTCGGCGCCGCCCACGCGGCGGAGCCCCCGGTCGTCGGCGAATCGGTCCAGCGTCGAGGGCGCTGCCCGGACCACCAGGACGTCCCCCGCCTCCACCGACTGGTCGGTCGTGGGCCCGAGGAAGGCCCGCCTCCCCCGGACGATCTGGAGGACGTCCAGGTCGTAGGCCTCCCCCGCCTTGAGCTCCCTCAGGGGCCGGCCCACGACCGGCGATCCGGCCGGGACCCGGAGGCGGGACAGGTACTCGCGCATCCCGAAGCGCTCGGTCAGGTCCTCCTCCGGGCGGATCCGCTCCGGCACCAGCCGCCGACCGACCGTGAGGAGGTAGACGCCGCCCACGGCGAAGACCAGCAGGCCGAGCGGCGTGAACTCGAAGAGGCCGATGGGACGGCCCAGCAGGCGGCGGGAGAAGTCCGACGCCAGGAGGTTGGCGGACGTCCCGAGGAGCGTCAGCGTCCCGCCCAGCATCGCGGCGTAGGAGAGCGGAAGCAGGAGCCGGGAGGGCGAGATCCGGCTCCGGCGGGCGAAGTCGGCCACCGCCGGGACGAGGACGGCCACCAGCGGGGTGTTGTTGACGAAGCCGGCCGCCGGCCCCACGCCGCCGAGCAGCGCCGCCAGGGCCCTCGTCTCGCTCCCCCCGAGGCTCCGGGCCGCCCACCCGGCGAGACGGTCGACGGCCCCGCTCCGCCGGACGCCCTCGCTGAGGATGAACATCGCCAGCACCGTGATCGTCGCCGGGCTGGCGAACCCGGAGATCGCCTCCAGCGGCGTCACCCCGGTCCAGCGGCCCAGCACGGTCAGCAGGACGGCCACCGCGAGGGCCGTGATCTCGGGCGGGATCCACTCGGTGGCGAAGAGCACCCCCGCCCCCAGGACGAGGGCGAAGACGACGGCGACGCCGGGGGTCACGCCCG
>CAYZLN010000025.1:0-1431 GCA_964479295.1 uncultured Gemmatimonadota bacterium | reverse complement strand
CCACCCGGTGAGCTGTCGGGGACGGGCCCCGAGGCCGGTGACCACCCCCCGGATCTCCTCCACGCCCTCCGCGTCGTCGAGCCGGGCCATCACCGCCACCGTCAGCAGCGGGAAGTCGACCGACTTGCGCTGCCGGAGCTTCGCGTACCCGGTCCGCACGCCCTCCTCGGGCACCGGCACCCGGACCCCGGTGACGATCTCCTCCGGGCCCCGCTTCTGGTTCCACTCGCCGTCGGCCGTGAAGAACTCCTTCACCGGGAGCTCCCGCCGCCCGTCGGGCCCGGCCAGCTCGGCCGTCGCCCCCAGCACCATGAGCACCGGCGGCGTGTCGGCCGAGTGGGCGGCGACGCACGAGGTCCCCACCCCGGTCACGTGGCAGGTGTCCCCGTCCTTCTTCAGGCAGTAGCCCAGCGCCTCCCGCCACGACTCCGTCTGGTTGTAGTAGGTGCAGCGGGTGTCGAGGCACAGGTTCCCGCCGATCGTGCCCATGTTGCGGAGCTGCGGGCCGGCCACGTTGCCGGCGGCCGCGGCGAGGGACGGGAACAGGTCCCGGACCAGGTCGTGGGACGCCAGCGACGCCAGCGACTCCGCCGCCCCGATCACCACGTCGCCGTTCCGCCGCTCGATGCCGCCCAGCTCCCGGATCCCCTTGAGGGCCACCAGGTGCCCGGGCTCGTGGAGCCGGTGCTTCATGTTCGGCATGACGTCGGTGCCGCCCGCCACGGGCATGGCGTCGCCGGCGTGGCGGTCGAGCAGCCCCACGGCCTCCTCGACCGTGCCCGGGCGGTGGTACTCGAAGCGCGGGAGCCTCAGCACCGGCTCCACCCCCCTGCGGCGCGGACGGCGGTCGGGGACGAAGGTGCGGACGGGGGACGGGCGGCCGTCGGCCCGCCCGCGGCTCGGCGGATCACGGGCGCGTCGGCGCGTCGGGCTTCCGCGGGCCGCCCGCCTCCTCCAGCGCACGCCACACCCGGGGCGGCGAGAAGGGCATGCGGTCCATCCGGACGCCGACGGCGTCGTAGATGGCGTTGGCGATGGCCGGGATGGAGGGGTGGAGCGGCCCCTCCCCGGCCTCCTTGGCGCCGTACGGGCCCTCCGGGTCGGCCGACTCGATGATGATCGACTCCATCTCCGGCGTGTCCAGGCTCGTGGGGATCTTGTAGTCCAGCAGGGACGGGGCGTCGTGGAGCCCGGCCCGCCCGTGGTCGGCGTCCTTGACGGCCTGCTGCTCCATGAGGGCCTCGCCGTAGCCCATGTAGGCCGAGCCCTCCATCTGGCCCTCCACCAGGACCGGGTTGAGCGCTTTCCCGCAGTCGTGGGCGATCCAGATCTTCTCCACCTCCACGAACCCCGTCTCCGGGTCCACGTCCACCTGCGCCACGTGGGCCGTGAACGAGTAGGCGGGCGAGGCGCCGATGGTGCCGCCCCGGT
>CAYZLN010000024.1:10758-15030 GCA_964479295.1 uncultured Gemmatimonadota bacterium | reverse complement strand
GGCGTGCAGTGGCACCCCGAGCGCATGCTGGACGACCGCACCGGCACCAACCGCCGCCTCTTCGAGCGCTTCGGCAAGGCCGTCCGCGCGTCGACCGAGAGGGTCGAGCGGCCCGCATGACCGGGGGCGCGGGTGGAGCCCGGGCGGGCCTCACCGCGGTGCCCGGCGTGGCCGTGGGCCACGCCCACGACCGCGGGGCCCGCACCGGCTGCACCGCCGTCCTGGGCCCCTTCCGCGGGGCGGTGGAGACCCGGGGGCTGGCCACCGGCTCCCGGGAGCTCGACGCCCTCTCCCCCCTCCACTCCGTCCCCCGCTGCGACGCGGTGCTGCTCACCGGAGGGTCGGCCTTCGGCCTCTCGGCCGCCGACGGGGTCGTCCGGTGGCTCGAGGAGCGGGGCCGCGGCTTCGAGACCTCGGCGGCCCGGGTGCCCATCGTGCCGGCGGCCGTGATCTACGACCTGGCGGTGGGCGACGCCGACGTGCGGCCGGGCCCCGGGATGGGCTACGAGGCCGCGGACGCCGCCGGCGACGGCCCCGTGCGGGAGGGCCCGGTGGGGGCGGGCTGCGGCGCCACGGTGGGAAAGCTCGCCGGGGGCGGCCGGGGGGAGCCGTCCGGCGTCGGGTCCTGGGCCGACGACCACGGGGGGAGCACGGTGGCGGCGCTGGCCGTGGTCAACGCCTTCGGCGACGTGCTCGACGCCGAGGGCCGGATCGTGGCGGGCGCCCGGGGGGAGGACGGCGAGCCCCTGGACACCGCCCGGGCTCTCCGCGAGGGCGCGGGCCCGGCGGGGTTCGGCGACGGGGCGGCCGGGGAGAACACCACCCTCGGCGTCGTCGCCACCGACGCGCCGCTCTCCCGCCGCGACCTCCGGATCGTGGCCCGGCAGGCCATGAACGGGCTCGTCCGGCGCGTCAGCCCGGCGGGCACGCTCTTCGACGGCGACATGGTCTTCGCCCTGTCGACCGGCGGCCCGGCGGCCGACGCCGGCGAGGGGACGGCCGACGCGGCGCGCGGGGGGGAGCCCGGCGGGAGGACCGGCGACGACGGCACCCGGGGCGCCGGGGCCCGGGCGGAGCTGCTCCGCGTGGCGGTGAGGGCCCAGGAGGCCCTGGAGCGCGCCGTGGAGCGCGCGGCGACCCGCGGCGGCGACTCGCAGGCGGGCGGATGAAGCGCCTGCTGTCCTTCGACGTCGGGGACCCGTGAGCTCGCCGGACGCCGGGGAGGCCCGGAGCTTCGAGGACGTCGACGTCCTCGTGCAGGGGGAGGGGATCCGGCGGGGCGTGACCGTGGAGGTGCGGGACGACGCCCTCCGGGTCGGCGACCTGGTCGTCCCGGGCCGCGAGATCTGGTGGACGTCCCGGCGGGCCGGCCTGCTCATGGTCTTCGGCCGGGAGCGGACCCTCGCCGTGAAGGGCGACCGCCCGGTGCTCGACGCCCTCGCCCGCTCCGTCGAGGCCCGCCGGGGCGGGGCCGGCTCACGCGGCCGGCTGCCCGAGGATCTCACCGGGGAGGTGGTGGTCTGCACCGCGGGGACGGCGGTCGTGGGACGGGTCGGGGGCCGCGAGACCAGCGGCCTCCGCGTCGCCGTGGCCACCCGGAGGGGGGTCCACCTGCTGGCCGGCGAGCGGGACCTGCGCCTCGGATGGCCCGTGGACGACGCGCAGATGACGGAGGAGGGAGAGGGGGGCGGCCGGGGCCGGGCCCTCGTGCTGCGGAAGGGCGAGGACGTGCTGCGGCTGCTGTACCTCTTCCCCGAGGAGACGGACGCCGTGATCCGCGCGGCGCGGCGCGGGCCGAAGGGAGAGCCGCTTTCCGACGGCGTCAGCGCCGTCGAGATCCCGGAGCCGCGCCCCCCCGCCGACGACGATCCGGCGGACGGGGCGCCGGAAGGGGGTTCGGGCGGAGGGGACGATGCCGCCGCGGCGGTCGACGACGCGTCCGCGGCGGACGACGGGAGCGCGCCCCCCGACGACACCCCGGAGACGGCCCCCGACGACGCGGACGGCGCAGGAGGGACGGGCTCCGGCCCGGAGCGCGGCGGCGGGGCCTCCCGCCCGGACGGCGCCCCGGCCGAGGCCGAGGGGGAGGGCCCGGAGCTGGAGATGTTCGACCGGAGGGAAGTGGCCGGGCCGATCCGCCCCGAGCTCCCCGAGTTCCGGCTCTCCGTCGACGTGCTCCGGGCCGGGGCGGAGGACGCGGCGGGCCGGATCGCCGGCCGGCGGGTGGAGGAGGCGGGCCTGGCGCCCCACTTCCTGGAGACGCACTTCCTGGAGCTGGGGGAGACCGCCCTCGGCCCGCTCCTGCTGCGGAAGTCGGCCGCCGCCACGGCGCGGACCCTCGGCCGGGCGCTCGAGGCCATGGACGCCTCGGAGCTCGAGGAGGACACCGAGGCGGCCGCGTCGAACGCGGCGGACCGGATGCTGGAGGTCTACGCCCGGGAGCTCGACCGGCTGCTGTCCGAGAAGCGGGCCCCGGCGTCGGTGGAGGAGGAGCACGAGCTGACGGTGGAGGAGCGCGAGGACGTCCGGCTCCGGATCCACGCGCCGTTCGAGAAGCTCGCCCCGCGCTTCCGGGACCTCGAGGAGAGGCAGCAGGAGCTCCGCCGACGGGTGGAGGTCGTGGAGAGCGGCCCGCCGGGCGCCGACGACCGGGACGTCCGGGAGGCGGCCGGGGCGTGGCGGGAGGCCCTCGAGCGGGTGGACCGGGGCTTCGTGGACGCCTGGGACGAGGTCGTGGACGAGATCGCCGCGATCTGGAAGGTCCGCCTGCTGCCGAGCCTGGCGGAGGTCGGATCGATGCGTCGGCGCCGCCTGCCGGAGTGGGCGCGCCTGGTGCTGCTGGCGCTGGCCTCGCTGCTGGCGGCGGCGGGGATCGCGGTCCTCCTGCTGGGCTGACGGATGCGGCCCGGCGGGCGATCCTCGCGGGCCCAGCGGCGTACGTGCAGGTGACGGCCCCGGCGGGGGAGCCGCCGCCGGACGACGAGACGAGCGCAACACGACCGACGACGGAGGTGCGACGATGGCGAAGGGATCGGACGAGACGGAGGCGGCCGGGGGCCCGGGACGGACGTTCTACCTGGTGCTCGGCGGGGTGGCGGTGGCCGGGGCGGCTTTCCTGTTCTTCGCCGGCGGCGGGGGCGGGCCCGAGCCCATCGGCCCGCTCTCGCAGGCCGAGCTGGAGGTGGAGGCGGACTCCGGCGCGTACGCGGCGGCGGTGGGGCCGGAGGACGCGCCGGTGACGCTCGTCGAGTTCGCGGACTACCAGTGCTCGCACTGCGCTCGGTTCGCGTCGCTGCCGGGCCCCGCCCTGAAGCGCGACTACGTGCAGAGCGGACAGGTGCGCATGCTGCTGTACGACTTCCCGCTGAGCCGGCAGACCAACGCGATCCCGGCGGCCCTGGCCGCCCGCTGCGCCGGCGCGCAGGACGCCTACTGGGAGATGCACCGGCTGCTGTTCTCGAACCAGGCGGACTGGGCGCGCGACCAGAGCCCCGAGGACAAGTTCGCCGACTACGCCGACCGCGTCGGGCTCGACCGGGGCCAGTTCGACCAGTGCTACTCGGAACGGGAGTACGTCGAGGAGATCATGGCCTCGCGCGCCTACGGCACCACGCTGGGCGTGAGCGGCACGCCCGCCATCTACGTCAACGGCGAGAAGACGGAGGGCTACAGCTACGAGGCCGTCCAGCAGGTCATCGAGACGCAGCTCGAGGCCGCCACGGCCTCGTCCGGGCAGACGGCCTCGGCCGGCGGCGGGGACGGATGACGCCGTGTCCGGGACGGGGCCCGGGCGGGTGACGCCCGTCCCGCGACCGGCGCCGGGCCGATGACCCGGAGCCGGTGCCGCATGGCGATCGCCGTCCTCGCCCTCGTCGGCGGCTTCGTCTCCCTCTACCTGCTGCTCTACAAGCTGGGCGTCTACGGACAGCTCGCCTGCGGCGCCGGGGGCTCGTGCGACGTCGTCCAGGCGTCCCGGTGGGCCGAGTTCCTCGGGGTGCCGGTGGCCGGCTGGGGGGTCGGCTGGTACGCCGCGGTGCTCGGGGTCTCGCTGGCGGGGCTGCAGCCGCGCTTCCGGGACGGGCCGTGGCCGGGGCGGGCGCTGGCGGCCCTCGCCGCCGGCGGGGTGGCCTTCACCCTGTACCTGACCTGGGTGGAGCTCTTCGTCCTCGAGGCGATCTGCCGCTGGTGCGTCGCCAGCGCGGCGCTGGTGGTGGGCATCGCCGGGCTCGTGGCCTGGGAGCGCCGGGCGCCGGAGGGCTGACCGGAAGACGG
>CAYZLN010000024.1:6843-10658 GCA_964479295.1 uncultured Gemmatimonadota bacterium | reverse complement strand
CGGCCAGCAGGGAGTCGACGGTGCCCCGCACCAGGTCCCAGGTGACCGGCCCGACGTGCTTCCGGGCGACGGTCCCGCCGGGCGCGATGAAGAAGGTCTCGGGCACGCCGTAGACGCCGTAGTCGATGGCGATGCGGCTGGCCGGGTCGAGGAGGCTGGGCCAGTCGCCGCCGAGCCGGTCCATGAACCGGACCGCCGCGTCGCGGCTGTCCTGGTAGACCACGCCGACCACGCGGACGTCGTCGTACTCGCGCTCGACGCGGCGCAGGACGGCGTGCTCGGTGCGGCACGGGACGCACCAGGACGCCCAGAAGTTGAGGACCACCACGTCGCCCCGGAGGTCGGCGAGCGCGAGGCTGTCGCCGGAGAGCGTCTCGCCGGCGACGGAGGGGGCCTCCCCGCCCACCAGGGCCGACGGGAGCTCGCGGGCGTCGCGGGTGAGCCCGAAGCCGAGCAGGGCCAGGAACCCGGCCGCCAGGAGGACGGCGACCCACGTCTTCCAGCCCCCCATGCTCACGCCTCCCTCTCGTCACCGGTCCGGAGCAGGGCGCCGGCGGGGAACCGCGGGGTCGCGCCCCGGGGCCAGATGGCCAGCACGGCGCCCAGGCCGACGATCAGCCCGCCGACCCAGAGCCAGGGGACGGCCGGGTTGACGATGGCCCGGAGCGTGGCGTGGCTCCCCTCCTCCCGGTCGAAGGCCATGAGGGTCAGGTAGAGGTCCTCCTTCGGCGACGACCGCACCGCCGGCGTCGCGATGGGCTGGTCGGCGTTGGGGTAGAAGTTGAGGCTGGGCTCCATCGTCCCGAGGCTCCGGCCCCCGCGGTAGATCTCGAGCGTGCTCCCCACGACGAACCGGCGGGCCTGCTCCTCGCCCCACACCCGGTCGAGCTCGACCTGGTACTCCCCGATCGACATCCGCTCGCCGGCGTCGACCGTGACCTCCCGCTCGAACCGCCACGCCTGCGAGATGGAGAGGGCCACCACGATGACCACGATCCCGGCGTGGACGACGTAGCCGCCGTACCGGCGCCGGTTCCTGACGAGCAGCTCGCCCAGGGCCCTGAGCCCCCGCGAGCCCGCGATCCGGCGGCGCGCCTCCATCCCTTTCCGGAACTCGTCGACGATCACCGTGAGGACGAAGCCGGCCAGCCCGAAGGTCAGCAGCGGATAGACGGCGCGCACGCCCAGGACGAAGGCCCCGCCCGCGACCGCGATCCCCACCGCCGACGGGACCAGGAAGGCGCGCCGGAGCCGCTCGGCGTCCGCCCGCCCCCAGGGGAGCGCCGGGCCCACCCCCATGAGGAAGAGCAGCGCCAGGCCGATGGGGGCGGTGACCATGTCGAAGAACGGCGGCCCCACGCTGACGCGCTCGCCCCGGGCCGCCTCCACCACCAGCGGGAAGACCGTCCCCAGCAGAACGGTGAAGGTGAAGGCGACGAAGAAGAGGTTGTTGAGGACGAAGGCGCTCTCCCGCGACGCCACGCCGTCGAGGGAGCCCGCGGCGTGGAGCCGGTCGCTGCGCCACGCGATCAGCCCGATCGAGATCACCAGCATCACGGCGATGAAGCCCAGGAAGAGCGGGCCGATCATCCCCTCGGTGAAGGCGTGCACCGAGTCCAGGACGCCCGAGCGGGTGAGGAAGGTGCCGAAGAGGGTGAGCAGGAAGGTCCCGATCACCAGGCTCAGGTTCCAGGTCTTGAGCATCCCCTTCCGCTCCTGGACCATCACCGAGTGCAGGAACGCGGTGGCGGTCAGCCAGGGCAGGAAGGAGGCGTTCTCCACCGGGTCCCAGGCCCAGTAGCCGCCCCACCCGAGCACCTCGTACGACCACCAGGCGCCCGCCACGATGCCCAGGGAGAGGAAGGCCCACGGGGCCAGCGTCCAGCGGCGGCTGGCCCGGATCCACCGGTCGCCCAGGTTCCCCGTCAGCAGGGCGGCCACCGCGAAGGAGAAGGGGACGGTCAGGCCCACGTACCCGAGGTAGAGCAGCGGCGGGTGCAGCCCCATGAGGGGATGGTTCTGGAGCAGGGGGTTGGGGCCGGGGCCCTCCGCGGGCACCGGGCTGACGGCCCCGAAGGGGTTGGCCGGCCCGACGAGCAGGCCGAAGAAGAAGAGACCCACCACCATCATCGTGGCGTGGACGAAGGGCATGTACCGCCGGTAGGCGTCGAGGTTCACCCGCGCCACGAGGGCCGCGTAACCGGCCAGGATCCAGCCCCAGAAGAGGATGGAGCCGTCCAGGCTGCTCCACAGGGAGATGGCCGTGTAGTAGGCGGGGATGTCCCGGCTCCCCACCTCGGCGACGTACTCCACGCTGAAGTCGTGGGTGAGGAGGGCCACCTCCATGGCGGCCACGGCCACCGTCATGCAGGCGAAGACGAAGTAGACGCCCCAGCGCGTGGGCGCCTCCAGGTCGGAGCGGCGGCCGAAGCCGGCCCGCAGGCCGGTGACCACCACGAAAGCCGCCCCGAGGAGGGCGGCGACCACCGAGGCCGTGCCGATCAGGTTCAGCACGCCGTCACCGGCCTCCCGGGCTCACCCGGCGCCGGCGCCCGGCGTGCCGGCGGCGGTCCGGCGGACGCCCTCATCCGCTCCCGCTCTCCCCGCCGCGCGGCTCCAGCGTGTCGAACATCTCCCCGGCCGACTCGCCCTCGTGGGGCGGGCTGTACTCGTTGGAGTGCTTGACCATCACGCGGTCGGAGTGGAAGACGCCGTCGCCCCCGTATCGCCCCTCGACGACGACGCCGATGCCTTCCTCGAACATGGCCGGCGGAGCGCCGTCGCTCTGGACCCTCACCTCCGCGCTGTCGTCCTGCAGCACGAACCGGAGGTCGGTGGCCTCGGCGTCCCAGTCGACCGAGCCGGGCTTGACCTGGCCCCCGAGGCGGACCGGGCGGTCGCGGGCCTCGGCGCCCCTCGCCTGCAGCTCGCTCGGGGTGACGAAGAAGACGACGTTCTCCTTCAGCCCCCCGCCGATGAGCAGCGCCAGCGCCCCGACGACGGCCAGCAGCCCGGCGCCCGCCCACAGCTTTCGATTCGACGTCTTCATCTCGGCGGCCCGTCTCCGTCGGCGGCGTCGTCTCCGGTCGACGCCCGGTGGTGGGACAGCTCCGTCTCGGCGGCTCGTCGACGGCGCTCCAGCCGCCAGGCGTAGGCCGCGAGCGCCAGCCAGGTGAGGCCGTATCCGGCCCAGAGATAGCTCACGGCCGCCCCCCCGGCTCCGCCGCGGCCCGCTCCGCCTCGCGCCGGAGGCGGGCCAGGCGGTGCCGTCGCGCGGCCAGGTAGGCGTATACCAGCGTGAACGCGAGAAGATTCAGGACCAGCGCCCAGAGCATCTCGGGGGCGATGCTCTGGGGGGTGCTCGGCGGCTGGTGCAGGCTCCGCCACCAGGTCACCGAGAGGTAGACGATCGGCACGTCCACGAAGCCCGCGATGCCCACCACCGCCGACCACCGGGCCCGCCGGTCGGGGTCCTCGGCGAAGCCCCGCACCGCGAGGTAGCCCACGTAGATCACCAGCATGATCGCCGTCGTGGTCAGCCGCGGGTCCCAGGTCCACCACACGCCCCACGTGGGCCGCCCCCAGAGCGACCCGAGCACCAGGGTCAGGGCGGTGAAGAGCACCCCGACCTCGGCCGAGGCGACGGCCACGAGGTCCCAGCGCTCGTCGCGCTGGATCAGGTAGAGCACGCTCGTCACGAAGACGACGAAGAAGGCCAGCATGGCGACCCACGCCGTCGGGACGTGGACGTACATCAGCCGCTGGACCTCGCCCTGGAGGGCGTCGGGGCGGACGACGAAGAGCCCCACCGCGTT
>CAYZLN010000024.1:3296-6743 GCA_964479295.1 uncultured Gemmatimonadota bacterium | reverse complement strand
CGGACGCTCATCGCTCCAGCACCACCGGGAAGGTCCACGTGCAGACGACAAAGTAGATCACGTCGAACGCCACGAGCAATCGGATCCAGCCGCCGAGCCCCGTGGCCGGCCCGGTCCCGAGCAGCGCCGTCGTCGCGCTCACCGCCCCCAGCAGCACCGGCACCAGCAGCGGCAGCAGGAGCAGCGGGAGCATCACCTCGCGGGCCCTGAGGTGGAGGGTGAGCGCGGCGTAGAAGGTGCCCACCGTGGAGAACCCGAGGGTGCCCAGGACGGCGACGCCCGCCAGCGGCAGGATCCGCCCGGCGAGGTCGAGCTGGAAGAGGACGGCCCCCGCCGGGAAGAGGACCGCCTCCACCACGAGCAGCAGCACGAGGTTCCCCGCCAGCTTGCCGAGGTACACGGCCCGGACCGGGCCCGGGTGGAGCAGCAGGCCCTCCAGCCCCCCGCTCAGCTCCTCGCTGTGGAACGTCCGCCCTAGCGAGAGGATCCCGGTGAAGAGGATGCCCACCCAGAGGAGCCCGCCGGCCAGCCGCCGCAGCAGCTCGGGGTCGGGGCCCACGGCGAAGGCGAAGACGAAGAGGACCAGGGCCGCGAAGAAGGCCATCGCGTTGACGGCGCCCTTGGTGCGCGCCTCGATGAGGAGGTCCTTCCAGAGGACCGCCCCCGCCCGGAGGGCGACCGCCCGCAGGTCGTCCGCCATCGACCGTGCGCCGGCCGGCGGGGGGTCGCCCCCGTCGACCGCCGGGGCGTCCCCGGGAGGCGGCGGCGGGCGGTCCGAGGGACGGTCCGTCGGTCCGGGAGGGGTCACGGGGCCTCCCCGGCGCCGTCCGCGTCCCGGCGGCGGGCGTACGCGTCGGGCCCGCCGACCCACGCCAACTTCCCGCGCCGGAGGGCCACCACCCGGTCGGCGACCTCGAGGGACCGCCCCCACCGGTGCGAGGCCATAACCACCGCGGCTCCGCCCCCGAGGAGCTCCCCGACGAGGTCGTCCACCAGCTCCACGCCCTCCCCGTCGAGGCTGGCGTAGGGCTCGTCCAGCAGCGTCAGCCCCGCGGGGCGCAGCAGCAGGCGGGCCAGCGCCAGCCGTTTGCGCATCCCGGAGGAGAAGCCGCGCACCCGCAGGTCGACGGCGTCGGCGAGGCCCACCCGGTCGAGGGCGGCCTCCGCCGCCTCCGAGCCGCCGCGGATCCCCGACATGAGGGAGGCGAACCGCAGGTTCTCCCGCGCCGTGAGCTCGTCGTACAGGTAGCCGCCGGCCGGGAGGTAGCCGATCCGGCGCCGGACGCCGTCGGGGTCGTGGTCGGGGCGGAGGCCGAGCACCGCGACGTCGCCCCGCGTGGGCGCCGCCAGGGTCGCGACGATCTGGAGCAGGGTGGTCTTGCCGGCGCCGTTCGGACCGGTCAGCGCGACCAGCTCCCCCCGCGCCACCTCCAGGTCGACGCCCCGGAGGGCCCACGTCCCCCCGAAGCGCTTCGCGACGCCCCGGAGCCGCAGGGCGGGCCCGGACGGCTCGGCGGCTCGCTGGCTCTCCTCGCTCACGTGGCTCCCGGGTGGAAGGGGGACCGGCGGACCCGCGGCGGCGTCGTCGCTACCGACCGCCGCCGGGCGGCCGATTGGCCGCGCGCGGCCGTCGGCCTAGCTTGTCTCCGGCCCGGGCGGCGCCGTGTCCCGGCCGGGCGCCGAACCTGCGCCGAGGGCGAGCGAGCCGACCACGGGAGGCGGACGCGTGGAACTTCGGGACGTCCAGGACCTCGTTCAAGCGTCGGACCGCACCCTGGTCCTCCTCGTCCTGGACGGCCTCGGCGGCCTGCCCCGCGAGGACGGGGGGAGGACCGAGCTCGAGGCGGCCCGGACGCCGAACCTGGACCACCTCGCGCGGGCGGGGAGCGCGGGGCTCCACGAGCCCGTGGCGCCCGGCGTCACCCCCGGGAGCGGGCCGGGCCATCTCGCCCTCTTCGGCTACGACCCCCTGCGCTACCGGATCGGGCGGGGCGTGCTCGAGGCCCTCGGCATCGACTTCGAGCTCACGGATCGGGACGTGGCGGCCCGGGGGAACTTCGCCGCCCTCGACGACGACGGCGCGGTCGAGGACCGGCGGGCCGGCCGCATCTCCACCGAGGCGGCCCGTCCGATGGCCGAGGCCCTGGACGCCCTGGAGGTGGAGGGCGCCGAGGTCCACGTCCGCCCCGTCAAGGAGCACCGGTTCCTCCTGGTGCTGCGCTTCCCCGAGCCGGTGGAGGCCGACCTCGCCGACACCGACCCCGGCCGTCCCGGCGAGTCCCCCGGGCCCGTCCGCGCCGGCTCGGAGGCCTCGGAGCGCGCCGCCCGGGCCGCCCGGGCGTGGCTGGAGGCCGCCCGCGAGGAGCTCTCGGGCCGCGACGGCGCCGACACCGTGCTGCTCCGCGGGTTCTCGACGCTCCCGGACTGGCCGCGGTTCCCCGACGTCTGGGGGATGCGGGCCCTCGCGGTGGCGGCCTACCCGATGTACCGGGGGGCGGCCCGGCTCGTGGGGATGGACGCCGCGGCCGTGGACGGCGGGATCGGCCCGCTGGTCGACGAGCTGGAGCGCAGGATCGGCGACCACGACTTCGTCTTCCTCCACTTCAAGGACACGGACCGGGCGGGGGAGGACGGCGACTTCCGGCGCAAGGTCGAGCTGATCGAGGAGGTGGACGCCGCCGTGCCCCGGCTGCTGGACGCCGGGCCGGACGTGGTGCTGGTCACCGGCGACCACTCGACGCCCTCCGTGATGAGGAGCCACTCCTGGCACCCGGTGCCCTTCGTCCTCGCCGGAGGATCGGGCCGCTCGGGGGCGGCGGAGGGCTTCGGCGAGACCGAGTGCGCCCGCGGCGTCCACGGGGTCCGGCGCGGCCGGGAGCTGATGCCGCTGGCCGTGGCGCGGACGGGCCGGCTCGGCAAGTACGGCGCCTGACCGGCCGAGGCCGGTCCCGGCCCCGTCGGGCCGGGGGGCGGGGCTACGGCCCGTACCAGACCGGCCGGCCGGAGGCGTGGTCGCGGCGCGCCTCCACCGTGGCGGCGCCCAGGGCGGCGCCGAGCGCCACGAGGACGACCCCGAAGAAGAGGTCGTTGAAGAACGGCCGGGAGAGAGCGAGGTAGCCGTACAGGAAGGGCGACACCATGCTGTAGGCGCCCACCCCCACCAGGAGCCAGGCCGCCAGCCGGCTCCAGCCCACCAGGAAGGACCCGGAGAGGGCCAGGACCGCCGCCCCCAGGAGCACCGAGTGCCACCAGTTGAAGACCGGCCCGTACCCCCAGACCAGGGGCGCGGTGACGTACCACGCGCCCACGAAGACGCCCACGTAGCGTGCGACCATCCCGACTCCCGGGTCGATGAGCGGCGCCGCCGGCGGCATGTGCCGGCGGTCGTTCGGCCCGTTATCTATATGAAGCGCACGCCGCCGGCGAGCAAGACGGGGCGACGGGCCC
>CAYZLN010000024.1:0-3196 GCA_964479295.1 uncultured Gemmatimonadota bacterium | reverse complement strand
CGGACCCCGAGATGAAGTGCAGGGAGTGCGGAGAGGAAGGGACCGGGAACTACTGCGCTCGGTGCGGGGCACCGCTCGGCGCCGGGGAAGAGGAGCGGTGCTCCGACTGCGGGGCCGAGCTTCCGGCCGAGGCGCTGTACTGCACGGAGTGCGGCGAGCCCGTCCGGGAGCCGCCCCAGAAGCAGCCCGCGGACCACCTCCCCTGGGTCCTCTCGGGGCTGGCGCTGGTGGCGTTCGCCGTGGGCATCACCCTCCTCGTCCAGGACCAGGCCTCGCCGCGCCAGGCCGGGGCGCCGCCGACGGGCGGCGTGATCGAGAGCGGCACGCCCGACGACGCCGGCGGGCCCGGCGGCGTCGCGCCCCGGGAGGGGGCAGGCGGGGGCGGCATGCCCGGCGGCGACGGAACCGCCTCGGGCCCGGGCGAGGGCGCCAGGCCGTCGGCCGAGGAGCTGGAGGAGATGTCGCCCCGGGAGGCCGCCGACCGCCTCTTCAACCGAACGATGCGGCTCCGGGCCGCCGGCGATCCGGAGGGCAGGGCCTCCTTCTTCGCCCGGATGGGCGTCGAGGCCTACCGCCGGGTGCCGGCCTCCGAGGTGGACGCCGACGTCCGGTTCCACGTCGGGCTGCTGCAGCTGGCGCGCGACCGGCCGGAGTCGGCCGCCGCCGCGGCCGACACGATCCTCTCCGGGAGCCCCGGGCACCTGCTCGGCCTCCTCCTGGAGGCCCGGGCGGCCGAGGCGCGGGGCGACGCCGACGCCGCCCGCCGGTGGCGCGACAGCCTGCGGGCCGCCGCCGGACGCACCTCGCTGGACGCCCGCCCGGAGTACAGCGCCCACGAATCGATGCTGGAGGAGGCGCTCGGGGAGACGCCGGGAGGCTGACGTGCAGCTCGTCGACGCCGGGATGCTCGCCTAGCCGATGTCCATCTTCTTCAGCCGGTTGGCGTTGGTCACCACCGTCACCGAGCTGAAGGCCATGGCGGCCTCGGCGATGGCCGGGTGCAGCAGCCCCGCAACCGCCACCGGGATGGCGACGACGTTGTAGGCGTAGGCCCAGAAGAGGTTCTGCCGGATCTTCCGGAAGGTGGCGCGGGAGAGCTTCAGGGCCCGGACCACGGCGCTCAGGTCGCCGTGCACCAGCGTCACGTCGGCCGACTCGATGGCGATGTCGGTGCCGGTGCCGATGGCGATCCCCACCTCGGCCTGCTTCAGGGCCGGGGCGTCGTTGATCCCGTCGCCGACCATGGCCACCCGGCGGCCCTCGTCCTGGAGCCGGCGGACCTCGTCCACCTTCTCGTCGGGCATCACCCCGGCCAGCACCCGGTCGATGCCCACCCGGTCGGCGATGGCCCGGGCGGTGCGCTCGTTGTCGCCGGTCACCATGACCGTCTCCAGGCCGAACTCCTGCAGGGCGGAGACCGCCTCCCGGGAGTCCTCCTTGAGCTGGTCCGCCACCCCGATCACGCCGGCGACCTCGCCGCCGACGGCGACGTAGATCGCGGTCTTGGCCTCGTCCTCGAGCCGGTGGAGGTCGTCCTCCATCGCCCCGGTGCCGACGCCGTGGTCGGCCATGAGGTCGGGGGTGCCGACGACCACCTCGCGGCCCTCGACCCGGGCGGTCACGCCCTTGCCGGTGACGGCCTCGAACGCGTCGGCGTCGGCGATCTCCAGGCCCCGGTCGCGGGCCCGCTCCACGACGGCCTGCCCCAGGGGGTGCTCCGACCCGGCCTCGGCGGCCGCCGCCCACCGGAGCACGTCCTCCTCGTCACGGCCCTCGGCGGGAACGACGTCGGTGACGCCGGGCTCGCCCCGGGTCAGCGTCCCGGTCTTGTCCAGCACCAGCGTGTCGATCTCCTTGAGCGCCTGGATGGCCTCGCCGTTCCGGATGAGGACGCCGTGCTCGGCCCCCATCCCGGTGCCCACCATCAGCGCCGTGGGGGTGGCCAGGCCCAGGGCGCAGGGGCAGGCGATCACCAGCACGGCCACGGCGGCGAAGACCGCCAGCGAGACGGTCCCCAGCGTCGGGTCCACCCAGGGGACGAAGGCGGAGGCCCACTCGGCCACGCCCCGGAAGGTGTCGGGGAAGAGGAGCCAGGCGGCGAAGGTCGCCGCCGCCAGGCCCAGGATGGTCGGCACGAAGACGGCCGTCACCCGGTCGGCGAACTCCTGGACCGGGACCTTGGTGGCCTGGGCCTCTTCGACCATCCGGATGACGTTGGCCAGGAACGTGTCCTCGCCCACGCCGGTGGCCCGGACCTTCAGCATCCCCTCCTGGTTCACCGTGGATCCGATGACCTCGTCGCCCTCGCTCTTCTCCACCGGCATCGACTCGCCGGTGGCCAGCGACTCGTCCACCGAGCTGTGGCCGTCGACCACCTCGCCGTCGGCGGGGATCTTCTCGCCGGGGCGGACGACCATGAGGTCGCCCACCTCGACCTCCTCGATGGGCACCTCCACCTCCTCGCCGTCCCGCTCCACCCGGGCGGTGCGCGCCTCCAGGGAGAGCAGCTCCTGGATGGCCGACGACGCCCGTCCGCGGGCCTTCGTCTCCACGTACCGGCCCGTCAGGTGGAAGGCCATGATCATGGCCGCCACGCCGGAGTAGTTGAGCAGCCGCGGCGCCAGGCCCAGGTCGTGGGCGACGGTGACGAAGCCGGTGGCGAAGGCGGCCGTGGTGCCCAGGGCGATGAGGGCGTCCATGTTGGGCGTGCCGCGGAGCAGGCTCCGGAAGCCGCCGACGACGGTCTCCCGTCCCCAGATCGCGAGCACCGGCGCGGCCAGCAGGATCATCCCGAGGTCGTAGGCGAGCTCGGAGGGCCACTTGGCGCCGAGCACCATCTCGGGCACCATCCACGCGACGACGGGGGCGGTGAGGGCCCACGCCCAGCCCATGCGTCGCTTCGCCTCGTCGACCTTCCGCCGGTCCTCCTCGAGCTTCTGGCGCTCCCGGTCGGCGCGGCTGTCGGTGCTCCCGTCCGAGCCGTCCTCCAGCTCGTAGCCGGCGCCCTCGACGGCCTCCCGCAGGGCCTCGTCGTCGGCCCGGCCGGGGTCGAGGTCGACGGTGGCCGACTCCGAGGCCAGGTTCACGCTCGCCGCCCGGACGCCCTCGACGCCGGAGAGCGCCTTCTCGACGCTCTGGACGCAGGACGCGCAGTGCATCCCCGACACGCGGAAGGTCCGGCGGGCGGCGTCCTCCC
>CAYZLN010000023.1:6919-15051 GCA_964479295.1 uncultured Gemmatimonadota bacterium | reverse complement strand
CGACGACCTCCACCCACGGGCCCTTCGTCCACGTCGACACCCGGGGCTACCGGGCACGGTGGTAGGGGGCCGGCCGACGCCGGCCCGCACGCGCCCGAAACCCTCCGCCGGCGGCCGCCGTAGGGGGACACGGAGGTGATGACACCATGATCGAGCTCGTGATGATGATCCTCGTGGTCGTCGGGGCGCTCGGCGGCTACGCCAGGACCCGGCAGTTCGTCCGGGAGCGGCTCCGCTTCGTCGACGCCGTGCACCGGGGCTCGGCCCCGTTCGTCGCCGGCGCCGGCGCCGCCCTCGTGGTCTCCCCCGTCGCCTGGCTCCTGCCCGCCGTCGGGACGGGGGCCGCGCTGCTCTTCGGCGGCGCCGTGGGATGGGGCGTCGTCAAGGGCCGCCGGGACATCCGGAAGCTCCCGCCGGGCGCATAGTAGGCCGGGACCCGCCGCAGGGACGCCGCCGAGAGGGAGCGGTTGCCGGCCCCGGGGCGCCCGTACAGATTGATCCGTCCGTCGACGTCCCCCCACCGACGGGAGACCACCATGGTCGAGCTCCGGATCAACGGCGAGGCCCGCCGCCTCGACGTCCCCGACGACATGCCCCTGCTCTGGGCGCTCCGGGACGCCGCCGGCCTCACCGGCACCAAGTTCGGCTGCGGCATCGCGCAGTGCGGCGCCTGCACCGTGCACCTCGACGGCGAGCCCGTGCGCTCGTGCCAGACGCCGGTCTCGGCGGCGGCCGACAGCGAGATCACCACGGTCGAGGGCCTCTCCGACGACGGCTCCCACCCCGTCCAGCGGGCCTGGCGGGAGGTGAACGTGCCCCAGTGCGGGTACTGCCAGGCGGGGCAGATGATGAGCGCCGCCGCCCTGCTGGAGGACGAGCCCGACCCCGGGGAGGAGGAGATCCACCGGGCCCTCCGCGGCAACCTGTGCCGCTGCGGGACCTACGTCCGCATCCGGAAGGCCGTCCGCAGGGCCGCCGAGCTGGCGGCCGGGGAGGCGGGCCCGTGAAGCGCGGCGACCGCATCCCCGACGCCGTCCGCGAGCAGCTCCGTCCCGGCGCCCCCTCCCCCGGCGACGACGCCGGCGGCCCCGGCGAGGACGGGGCGCCTCCGGCACGGGCGGGAGGCCGGTCCGGGACGGGCGGATGGTCCCGGCGGGACTTCGTCAAGCTGAGCGCCGCCGCCGGGGGCGGCCTCCTGGTCGCCCTCCACCTGCCGGGGTGCGACCCCGCCGACGAGGGCGCCGGCGAGGGCGCCGACGCCGGCGACGGCGCGCCGTTCGAGCCCAACGTCCACGTCCGGATCGACCCGGACGGCACGGCGGCCGTCACCGTCGCCAAGTCGGAGATGGGCCAGGGGGTCCGCACCACCCTGGCGCTGATCGTGGCCGAGGAGATGGACCTGGACTGGGGCCGTGTCGAGGTGGAGCAGGCCCCGGCCGACGAGGACGCCTACGGCTTCCAGGGCACGGGCGGCAGCGCCAGCGTCCGGTCGAGCTGGGACCGGCTTCGGACGGCGGGCGCCGGCGCCCGGGCCGCCCTCGTCGCGGCCGCTGCCGCCGAGCTCGAGGTCCCGGCGGACGAGCTGGAGACCCGGGCGGGCGAGGTGGTCCATGCCGCCAGCGGGCGGACCGTACTCTACGGCGAAATCGCCGCAGCGGCGGCCGACCAGCCGGTGCCCGAGGATCCGCCCCTCAAGTCCCCCGACGAGTGGACCCTGCTGGGCGAGGAGCACGTCGGCGTCGACGTGGACGACATCGTGACCGGCCAGGCCACCTACGCCTCCGACGTCCAGGAAGACGGCCTCCTCCACGCCGCCGTGGCGCGGACGCCGGCCCACGGCGGGGGCGTGGCGGACTGGGACGCCGAGGAGGCCCTGGCGGTGCCCGGCGTCCGCGACGTGGTCGAGGTGCCGGCACAGGGCGGCGGCGTCAACGTCCACGCCGGCGTGGCCGTGCTGGCCGAGGACACCTGGTCGGCGTTCCGGGGCCGGGACGCCCTGGAGGTGGAGTGGGACCGCGGCCCGTACGGCGACGACTCCACCGAGGACCACTCCCGAAGGATGCGGGCGGCGGTGGAGGCCCCGGGCTCGGTGTCCCTGAACCGCGTCGGCGACCCCGACGGCGTCCTGGAGGCCGCCGACGAGGTCGTGTCGGGCACCTGGGAGGTGCCCTTCCTGGCCCACGCCACCATGGAGCCGCAGACGTGCGTGGCCGACTTCGACGGCGAGACCTGCCGCCTGCGGTCGCCCGCCCAGTTCCCGAACTGGGCCGCCGGGGCGGTGGCCGGGGCCCTCGGCATCGACCGGGGGGACGTGCGTCTGGAGATCCCCCGGCTCGGCGGCGGCTACGGCCGGCGGATCAACCCCGACTTCAGCGTCGAGGCCGCCCTGATCGCCCGGGAGGTCGACGGGCCGGTGAAGGTGGTCTGGAGCCGGGAGGAGGACATGCGCCACGACTTCTACCGGCCCTGCGCCGTACACCGCCTCGAGGCCGCCCTGGACGAGGACGGCTACCCGGAGGCCTGGCGCCACCGCTTCTGCGACCCGGCCATCGACGGCACGATCGAGGACGAGGTGGACGAGGAGGCCTTCGGGCTGGCCGAGAGCACCGGGGCGGCCGACATGCTCTACCGGGTCCCGAACCGCACCAGCGAGTACACCTACCTGGACGCCGGCCTGACCCGGGGCTGGTGGCGGGCGGTGAGCACCACGCACACGGTCTTCGCCGTCGAGACCTTCGTGGACGAGCTGGCCGAGCGCGCCGGGATCGACCCGGTCGAGTACCGGCTGGCCCTCATCGACGACCTCCAGGTCGACCGGCCGGAGCCGAACGAGGACTTCCCGCCCGACCCCGAGCGGCTGAAGGGCGTCCTGCGGCTGGCCGCGGAGAAGGCCGGCTGGGGCGAGCCGCTCCCCGAGGGGCGCCACCGGGGGATCGCCTGCGCCATCGACCACTTCAGCTACGCCGCCGAGGTCGTGGAGATCTCCCTCGACGGCGGCGATCTGACGATCGAGAAGGTGGTCTGCGCCGCCGACTGCGGCCCGGTGCTCGACCCCGACGGGGCCCGGGCGCAGGCGGAGGGGGCGATCGTCCAGGGCCTCTCGGCCGCGCTCAAGGAGGAGATCACCGTCTCCGACGGCGCCGTCGAGCAGGGCAACTTCGACGACTACCCGATCCTCCGCATCGACGAGGCGCCGCGCGAGATCGAGGTCCACTTCGCCGAGACCGACGCCCACCCGACCGGGATGGGCGAGCCCGGCCTGCCCCCCGCCGCCCCGGCCCTGGCCAACGCGCTGTATCGGGCCACCGGCAGCCGCCAGCGGACCCTGCCGCTCTCGGTCTGAGCGCCGACAGCGGGCGGACGGCCGCCGACGTACGGCGCGGGCCTTGCAACCGCTCCGGGCGGACGGAGACGCGTCGGCCCTCATCTTCCGATCCGGGAGGCGACCATGCGGTGGACCGTGACGGGCTGGACCACGACGACGGCGGCAGCCCTCTTCCTGGCCGCGGCGTGCGGCGGCGAGGAGACGGGCGACGACACGCTCGACCGGATGGCCGAGGAGCACGACGGCGACCGCCCGGTGGAGGCGGCCGCCGGGATGGGCGAGGCCCCCGACGACGTCCAGGGCCGCGAGGTCACTTACGCCACCGTCGACGGCCGCGAGGTCACCGGCTACCTCGCCACCCCGGAGGACGCGGCCGACGACGCCCCGGCCGTCATCGTCATCCACGAGTGGTGGGGGCTGAACGACAACATCCGGACGATGGCGGAGAAGCTCGCCGGCGAGGGGTACGCGGCCCTGGCCGTGGACCTCTACTACGGCGACGTCGCCTCCACGCCCGACAGCGCGGGGCAGCTCGCCGGGTCGGTGGACGAGGAGGAAGCGTCCTCCAACCTGGAGCAGGCCCACGACTGGCTCGAGGAGCGGGGCGCGCCCCGGATCGGCGCCATCGGCTGGTGCTTCGGCGGCGGCTGGAGCCTGCGCACCGCCCTGCTCCACCCCGACGAGCTGGACGCCGACGTCATCTACTACGGCCGCGTCGTCGACGACGCCTCGGAGCTCGAGGCGCTCGGGATGCCCGTCCAGGGCCACTTCGGCGCCGAGGACTCGTCCATCCCGCCGGAGGACGCGAGGGCCTTCGAGCAGGCGCTGAACGACGCCGGCGTCCCCAACGAGATCTACGTCTACGAGGGCGCCGGCCACGCCTTCGCCAACCCGTCGGGCGAGCGCTACCAGCCCGAGGCGGCGAAGCAGGCCTGGCAGCGGACCACCCGCTTCCTGGCCGAGCACCTGAAGGGCGAGGGTTCGATGGGCTCGGAGGCCGGCGGCGACATGGCGTCCGGGGGCTGATCCCGGCGGCGCCCGGGTCGACCGGTCACCAGGTCCCCGGGTCCCGCACGGGCCCGGGGGGTCGACCTCTCCTCAGCTCCCCTGGTCCGCCTCCCCCGCCAGCCAGGCGGCGCTCTCGGGCCACAGGTCCCGGCGGCTCTCCTCCCGGAAGAAGCCGAAGTGGCCGATCCGGTCGCGTCCCAGCTCCTCCGGCGTCGGCCGGCGGTGCTCGACGTCGGCGGACCGGTACCACCCCAGCATCTCCTCCGCCGGACCTCCGGGCGCCATCTCGTCGTCGGGGAAGCTGTACGCCCGGATCCGCCCCCCGTACGAGCGGTATCCCTCCCGGATCGGCCGGCCGTCGTCGTCGACGACGTACCCCCGGTGCCGTCCCCACCGGGCCCAGCTCCGGGCGATCCCCGGGGGCAGGTCCTCGCCGAGGCCGACCAGCCGCGACGGGAAGTAGCCGTACAGCCGTGTGAGCACGGGGATCAGGATCCACCAGAGCGACATCAGCTTCAGGCGGTCGAGGCCCTCCCAGAGGCGCCAGTGGGCGTTGGCCGTGGCGACGAGGAGGGCCGCGTCCACCCGGTTCGGGTCCGGCAGCACCCCCAGGAGCTGCCCCCCGAGGCTGTGCCCCACGTAGAGGAGCGGCGCTCCGGGATGGTGCTCCTCGAGCCAGTCCAGGCCCGCCGGCAGGTCGGCCCGGGCCACGTCGAGGAGGTCGTCCTCCAGAGCCGTCAGCTCGGGAGGCCGCGAGCCACCGATCCCCCGGACGTCGGGGGCCAGGACGGCGAAGCCGCGGGCCGCGAGCCACGAGGCGTACGCGTCGTAGAACCCGCGGCGGACGGCCATCGCCGGCGCCAGCAGCACGGCGCCGCGGGGCGGCTCGGCCCCCAACGCGGGCACGTCGGCGGAGGCCGAGGCGCCGCTGGCGGACGGCTCCCGGGCGTCGACCCCGGGGGACACGCCCTCGTCCCGCGAAACCCCGCCCGCGTCCCACCCGCCGGCGCTCCCGGCCGCCGCGACCCTCTCCGGCGGCTGGTGGTACGTGGCCGCCAGGGGGTATCCGTCCCGGGCCTCGAGCGCCACGGGACGGGCCGGGCGCCGGTCGCCGCGCGCGTCCACCTTGCCGCCCGCGTTCGACCCGCCCGCAGGACCGTCGCCGGCCAACTCCCGGGCCCCGGACGCCCGTCTCTCCGGGGTCGTCACGGCTCCGCCTCGCCGGCGCCGTCGTCGGCCGGCAGCCGCCACGCCACCACCCGGTCGCCGGGTGAGCCGCCGAAGAAGTGTCCGCCGCAGGCGACGGCGACGTACTGGCGGCCGCCGGCCCGGTAGGTGATCGGCCCCGAGGCGCAGCCGAAGCCGGTGTCCCCGCTCCAGAGCCGCTCGCCGGTCCGGGCGTCCCAGGCGGTCAGGGCCCCCGAGAGCCGGCCGGCGAAGACCAGGCCCCCGTCGGTGGCCAGGGCGCCCCCGATCAGGGGAAGCGCCGTCCGGTCGGACCACGCCACCTCCCCCGTCGACGGGTCCATCGCCACCATCAGGCCGTGGCGCTCCGACGCCGGCCCCAGGTCGAAGCCCAGCCGTCCGTCGCCGACGCGGACGTACCGGCCGGGGGCGTGGAGGCTGGGGGCGTAGGCGTATCCGGTGCCGGGCGACCGCGCCGCCGGCGACCACTCCGTGCCGCCGTAGAGGCCCGGCGCCATCCTCACCGCCCCGCCGTCGGGGCGGGCCAGGAAGTTCTCCTGCGGCACGTAGGGCTCGGAGAGGACCAGGCGCTCGCCGTCGCGCCGGTCCCAGGCGTAGAAGAAGCCCAGCTTCGAGAAGTGGCCCACCGCCGGCACGGTGTCGGCGGCCGTGGCCGCGCCTCCCTGCCCCGGACGGTCGCCGGCCCCGGGCCCGGCCGGTCCGGTCGGGTGGGGAAACAGGAACGGCGGGCTGGCGGCGTCCATCCCCCAGACGTCGTGGGGCAGGTACTGGCGGCACCAGGCCGTGGAGCCGTCCGCCGCCTCGACGGCGCACACCGAGGAGGTCCACCGGTTGTCGCCGGGTCGGACCGCCCCGTTCAGCTCGGGGGCCGGGTTGCCCACGCTCACGTAGAGGCGGCCCCGCTCCCCGCGGTCCGGCTCCAGCGTCGGCGTCATCCACACCGCCCCGCCGCCGCGGCGCCACGCGTCGGCGTACCGGGCCGAGTCGGCGCGCTCGGCGGCGACGTCCCGGCCCAGGGCCACGTCCGTGCCGGGCAGCGTCTCCCTCCACTCGCCCCACCAGCCGCCCTCCTCCGGCGACGGGATGCTGTGCCAGGTCCACAGCTCCCGGCCGTCGGCGGCGTCGAAGGCCTTCACGAACCCCCGGATCCCCAGGGGTCCCCCGGAGACGCCCAGGTAGACGCGCCCGTCGTGGACGAGCGGCGCCTGCTTGTGCTGGTAGCCCTCGGCCGGGTCGGCGGTGCGCACCTCCCAGTCGACCGCGCCGTCGGCGGCGTCCAGCGCCACGAGACGCGCGTCGAGGGTCGCCACGAAGACCCGTCCTCCGTGGACGGCCACCCCCCGGCTGGCGCTCGTCGGCTCGGGCCGCGGCTGGCCGACCTCGAGCGTGGTCTCCCAGATCAGCTCCCCCGTGGCCGCGTCGAGCTTCTCCACCTGCTGCCGGCCGCCGGCCACGGGCGTGCTGAGGTACATCTCGCCGTCCACCACCAGCGGCGTCGCCTCGAAGATCCCCCGCACCCCCGTCCGGTGCTCCCACGCCCGCTCGAGCCGGCCGACGTTTCCGCGGTCGACCTCCGACAGGCGCGAATGGCGGGTGGCGGCGGGGACGCCGCCGTAGGTGGGCCAGTCGTCCCCCGCGGAGACGGCGGGCCCGTCCGTCCCGCCGCCCGCGGCGGACCCGGGATCCGCCGACGCGGCGGCCGTGCCCGGGGTCCCGTCCCCGGGGGCGACGTCGCCGCCTCCGCCCGCCCCCTCCCGGTCGCACCCCGTCGCGGCCAGGGCGATCACCGCCGCGAGGGCGGCCGCCGACAGCCTCGTCATCCGTCCCGCTCCAGGAACTCGGAGGGCAGCGGATCGGCGAGCCACACCCGCTCGTTCCCCCGGTAGAAGGAGACGCCCTCGCGGTGGGCGTCGGCTGCGCGCACCTCCAGGATCACGGGCTCGTCGGCCTTCCGGCGGCCCACCTCCCGGGCGGTGGGGCGGTCGACGGAGAGATGGACGTGCTGGCGGCCCATGGGACGGAGCCCCTCGCTGCGGATGGACGCGACGGCCGAGGGGGCGGTGCCGTGGTAGAGGCGGTCGGGCGGCCGGGCCTCCTCGCGCGAGAGCTCGCCGGGCAGGGAGTGCCCGTAGAGCGCACGGATCCGGCCGTCGCGGATCTCGTACCGGCGCCTGTCCGAGCGGCGCATCATCTCCTCCAGGTCCCGCCGTTCGAGGGACGACCACGCCCCTCGCTTCGAGCGGAGGGCCTCCAGGAGCTGGCCCAGCGGCGCCCAGCCCTCTTCGTCCACCTCCAGCTCGTACACCCACGGCTCGTGCCGGAGCGCGTGGGCGACGGTTCGGCTCAGGAGCTGGTGGTCCATGGCCTTCCGTTCGAAGGGTACGGGCGCGTCCCGGGGGCGTCCGGCGTTGGACGCCGGCCGTCGGCGAATATATTGGGGCCCTCGACGGCCGCACGACCGATGCGATCCGGGCCGGCGGCCCGGGCGGGTCCGGACGACGCCCGCGTCCCGGCCCGCGGGCGCTGCGGAGAGCAGAGCGGACGACAGAGAGGAGCCACCTTCCGTGGAGCTTCGTCCCCTCGACGGCTGGGA
>CAYZLN010000023.1:0-6819 GCA_964479295.1 uncultured Gemmatimonadota bacterium | reverse complement strand
CGGACGACAGAGAGGAGCCACCTTCCGTGGAGCTTCGTCCCCTCGACGGCTGGGAGGAGTACCGGGCCTGCGAGACGTTCCAGCGCAGGATCTGGGGCGAGGACTTCACCGAGCTCGCCCCGGCGAGCCTCCTGAAGGTCGCCCGGAGGCTCGGCGGCGTCGCCTCCGGGGCCTTCGATCCGGAGGAGGGGCTGGTCGGGTTCGTCTTCGGCCTGACCGGCCTCGAGGAGGGCGATCCCGTCCACTGGTCGCACATGCTCGCCGTCCGTCGGGACTTCCGGGACCGGGGCGTGGGACGACGGCTCAAGGAACACCAGCGGGAGCTGCTCCTGGAGGAGGGGGTCGACACCGTCTACTGGACCTTCGACCCCCTGGTGGCGCGGAACGCCCACTTCAACCTGAACCGGCTCGGGGTCCGTGTCGAAGACTACGTTCCGCAGATGTACGGCGAGACCGCCAGCCGCCTCCACGAGGGCCTGGGCACCGACCGGTTTCTGGTGGCCTGGGACCTGGCGTCGTACCGGCCGCCGGGCTCCGACCGCGGCGACGCGGGCACCTCCGCCGACGAGGGCGACGCCGTCCGGGAGCGACCGTCCGGGGCCGCCGGGAGCTCCGAGGGCGACGGGCCGACCGCGACCGGACGCGACGCGGCGACGGACGGCCCCGCCCCGGACGGCGTCCCCGCCCACGTCGGGCTCCCGTCCGGCGGGGCCGAGGAAGGGCCGGTCTCCGCACCCCCCGTCGTCCGCGTCGAGATCCCGTCGGACGTCCACGCCGTCCGGGAGGAGGACCCGGAGGCCGCCGCGGAGTGGCGCGAGCGCACCCGCGACGCCTTCCTCTCGCGGCTCGACGCCGGCTACCGGGTGATCGGATTCGTCCCCGGGCCGGACCGGGCCTTCTACGTGCTCGCCCGGGAGGACATCGAGCCCGGCGGGGTCGACCTGCCGGACCCGGCGACGTGAGCCTGCGCCCCGAGTCGCTGGTCCTGCGTGAGCTACGCCTCTCCCTGCGGCGACCCTTCCGCATCTCGTCGGGCGTCCAGTCCGAGCGGAGGATCTTCCTCCTGGAGCTCCGGGACGCCGACGGCTCCACGGGATGGTCCGAGTGCGTGGCCCAGGAGGGCCCGAACTACAGCCCGGAGACCGTCGACACGGCCTGGTGGGCGATCCGGGAGTGGCTGGCCCCGCGGGTGCTCGGCCGCGAGCTGGAGGGGCCGGGAGCCGTGGCGCCGGCGCTGGCCGAAGGGGTCCGGGGCCACCGGATGGCGCGGGCGGCCGTGGAGATGGCCGCCTGGGAGCTGGACGCCCGGCGCCGGGGGGTTTCCCTCTCCGAGCGGCTGGGCGGGGTGCGCGACCGGGTGGAGACCGGGATCTCCCTGGGCATCCAGGACAGCCCCGGGAAGCTCGCGGACCGCGTTCGCCGGGCGAGGGAGGACGGGTACGTCCGGATCAAGGTGAAGATCCGGCCCGGCGCCGACCTGGACTACGTGGCGGCGGCCCGGGAGGCGGCGGGCGACGGCGTCCCGCTCATGGCCGACGCCAACGCGGGGTACGGGCCGGAGGACGCCGACCGCCTGGCGGAGCTCGACGCCCACGACCTGCTGATGCTGGAGCAGCCGCTGGCCGCCGGCGATCTGCTCCGGCACGCGCGCCTCCAGCGGCGGCTGGAGACGCCCCTCTGCCTGGACGAGTCGATCACGTCGCCGGAGCGGGCCGAGGACATGGTCGAGCTGGAGGCGGCCCGGGTGGTCAACGTCAAGCCGGGCCGGGTGGGCGGCTTCCGGGCGTCGATCCGGATCCACGACCTGTGCCGACGGGAGGGGGTGCCGGTCTGGTGCGGCGGCATGCTCGAGAGCGGCGTCGGCCGCGCCCACAACGTGGCGCTGGCCAGCCTCCCGGGCTTCTCGCTTCCGGGCGACCTCTCGGCCAGCGACCGGTACTGGGAGGAGGACGTCGTCGAGCCCGAGTGGACGGTCGACGACGAGAGCAGGGTCCGGGTTCCCCGCGACCGGCCCGGGATGGGGGTGCGGGTCCGCCGGGACCGTGTCGACGACCTCACCGTCCGGAGCGAGGAGCTCACGGCCGGCTGAGCGCGCGGCCGGGGACGATCCGGGGCGGTCCCGTCAGCCCAGGGCCGTGTCGAGGTAGAGCATCACGACGACCCCCGTCATCAGGCCGACCGTGGCCAGCCGGGCGTGCTCCTTCCCGTGGGTGTCCGGGACGATCTCGTGCACGATGACGTAGATCATCGCGCCCGCCGCGAACCCCATGGCGTAAGGCAGAAGCGGGGACGCCATCTGGACGCCCCAGGCCCCGAGCAGCGCCATCGGGATCTCCACCAGCCCCGCCCGGACGCCCACGACGCCGGCGTAGTACGCCGCCCCCATACCGACGTTGAGCGCGGCCACCGAGACCGCCAGCCCCTCGGGGATGTTCTGGATCCCGATCGCCATCAGGAGCGTGAGCGCGTTCTCCAGGTCGCCCGAGCCGAACCCGACCCCGACGGCGAGGCCCTCGGGGGCGTTGTGGAGGGTGACGGCCAGGATGAAGAGCCACACGGCGCGCAGCCGGTCCCCCTCCTCGCCCGTCTCGGCGCGCATCGGGTGCAGCGTCGGCACGTACCGGTCTCCCGCGAAGAGCATCGCCGCGCCGAGGCCCAGGCCCGCGATCACCTCCCCCACCCCTCCCCGCTCGATGCCCGGGAGGATCAGGGAGGTGTAGGACGCGGTGAGCATGACCCCGGCGGCGAAGCCCAGGGCGCCGTCCAGGAACCGCTCCGACGGCCGGCGCCACACGAGGATCGCCATGGCGCCGACGGCGTTCAGGCCGGCGATGACGGCGCCGGCGGCCAGCCCCTGCCAGATGGGATGCGGGCCGACGAGATCGACGAACAGCTCCGGGAGCCCGCTCAGGTCCACGCGTCCCCCCCTCCGACGTCGGGCCTCACGGGCCCCGGTCCGCCAGGCCCGCCAGGACGTGCCACGCGGTGGCGGCGGCCATCCGAGCCGTGCGCCCGTCGGGGTCGAAGCGCGGGTTCAGCTCGACGACGTCGGCCGAGCGGACCGACCGGGCCCGGCCGGCCCGGCGGGCCGCCTGCAGCCAGAGGTCCGGCGTCATCCCCCCGGCGGCCGGGGCGCTGACGCCGGGGGCGAAGGCGGCGTCCAGGGCGTCCAGGTCGAAGCTGACCAGCGCCGGGGCGTCCAGCGCGGCGTACTCCTCGTCCACCGATCGCCGGTCGACCTCGCGCCGCCACCGCCATCCGCCCCCCTGCTCCTCCAGGAACTCCAGGTGGCGCCGCGCCGTGGCGTGCGGAAGGAGGCCGGCGACGCGGTAGCCGCGGCAGCCCCCGGACGGGTGCAGCAGCGCCTGCCGGAACGGGGAGCCCGAGTGGGGGCCCCGGTCCCCGGGCTCGCGGACGTCGGGGTGGGCGTCCCAGTTCAGGACGCGCGGGGCGAAGCCTGCGCTGACCTGCGCGAGGAAGTGGCCGTACGCCGTCTCGTGCCCGCCCCCCAGGACCAGGCCGAACGCGCCGTCGGCCAGGTGCGGCCCCAGGACGCGGGCCAGCCTCTCCTGGTCCTCCTCCACGTCGCCCGACACCCGCACGTCCCCGAGGTCGCGGGTGTGCTCGAGCAGCTCCACCATCGGGCCGTGTCGCGCCGCGTCGGGCGTCATCCCGTACAGGGCCTCCCGGAGCGCGCCCGGCCCGGCGGCGGCGCCGGGGCGTCCCCCGTTCCGGCGCACGCCCTCGTCCGACGGGAACCCGACGATCACCGCCCGGGGGACGGCGCCGTCGTCCAGGGCCGCCCCCAGCAGATGCCCGACCCTGGGATCGCCCGGCCGCCGCTCGGGAGGCTCGGCGCCCGGGGGGTCGACCGGCCCCCTCACGCCGGGGCCTCCCCCCGGCCGGCCGGCGGGCCCGGGCGCCCGGCGTCGTCCCCGCCACGGGTGACGGCCCCGGCGGAGCCGAAGACGCCGGCCTGCGGATCGGCCCACAGCACCTCCCCTCCCCCCACCGTCGCCACGCACGCGTTGGGGCGGTGGTGGTAGAGCCACTGCGTCGGGTCGCCGGCGTCGACCACCGCGAAGTCGGCCCGCTTGCCCGGCTCGATCGAGCCCGCCCGCTCCTCCTCGCCCACCGCCCGGGCCGCCACGAGCGTCGCCCCCTTCAGGGCCTCGGACGGCGTGAGCCGGCCCCGGACGCAGGCCAGCGTCAGGGCCAGCGGCAGGTGGTAGCTGGGCGCCGTGCCCGGGTTGAAGTCGGTGGCGACGGCCACGTCGACCCCGGCCTCGACCAGCTTCCTGGCCGGCGCCGGGTCCTGCCCGAGATAGAGGCCCGCCAGGGGCAGCAGCACCGCCACGACCCCCGCCTCGGCCAGCGCCCGGATCCCCTTTTCCGAGACGTGCTCGAGATGATCGGCCGAGGCGGCCCCGAGCCCGGCCGCCAGCTCCGCGCCGCCGCCGTCGGAGAGCTGGTCGGCGTGGAGCTTCGGCGCCAGGCCGTGCGCCCGGCCCGCCTCCAGCACCCGCCGGGCGTCGTCGGCCGTGAACGCCCCCTCCTCGACGAAGGCGTCGCAGTACCGCGCCAGCCCCTCCCCGGCCACCGCCGGCACCCACTCGTCGGCCACGGCCTCGACGTAGGCCTCCCGCGGACGGTCCCAGCCGGGGGGAACCGCGTGGGCGCCCAGGAACGTGGGGACGACCCGCGGCAGGTCGACGCCGCCGGCGAGGCGACGGTAGACCCGGAGCTGCTTCAGCTCGTCCTCCAGCCGGAGGCCGTAGCCCGACTTGGCCTCCACGGTCGTGATCCCCAGGCGCGCCATGGCCCGCAGGAAATCCCTGCACCGCTCCTCGAGCTCGGCCGCCGACGCCGCCCTCGTCGCCCGGACGGTCGCGGCGATCCCGCCGCCCTCCTCGGCGATCTCCCGGTAGCTGGCCCCCCGGAGCCGCAGCTCGAACTCGTCCGCGCGCCAGCCGCCGAAGGCCAGGTGCGTGTGGGCGTCCACCAGCCCCGGCACCACCAGCCGCCCCCCCGCGTCGAAGGAGGAGGCCTCGTCCAGCCCGTCCGGGAGATCGGCCTCCGCGCCCGCCCAGGCGATGCGGCCGTCCTCCCACGCCAGCGCCGCGTCGTCGACGGCGTGGAGTTCGCCCTGTCCCCCGCCCGGCCGGCAGGTCGCCAGCCGACCGATCCCGCGCAGGACGCGCACGCTCAGCCGTCCCCGTCCTGTTCCATCGGAAGGTCGACGCCGCGCTCGTCGGCCACGCGCCGCGCCTCCTCGTAGCCGGCGTCGGCGTGCCGCATGACGCCGGTGCCGGGGTCGGCGGTGAGCACCCGGTCGAGGCGCTCGCGGGCGTCCTCCGTGCCGTCCGCCACGCAGACCATGCCTCCGTGGATCGAGTAGCCGATCCCGACCCCTCCCCCGTGGTGCAGCGACACCCAGCTCGCCCCGCAGGCCGTGTTCAGCATCGCGTTCAGCAGCGGCCAGTCGGCGACGGCGTCCGAGCCGTCCTTCATCCCCTCGGTCTCGCGGTTGGGCGACGCGACCGACCCCGCGTCCAGATGGTCGCGCCCGATGACGAGGGGCGCGTCGACCTCGCCATGCCGCACCAGCCAGTTGAACCGGCGGCCCATCTCGGCGCGCTCGCCGTACTCGAGCCAGCAGATCCGGGCCGGCAGCCCCTGGAACTCCACTTTCTCCCGCGCCTGACGGATCCACCGGTGGAGCGACTCCTTCTCCGGGAACGCTTCGAGCACCGCCTCGTCTGTGGCGGCGATGTCGTCGGGGTTCCCCGAGAGGGCGGCCCAGCGGAACGGCCCCGCCCCCCGGCAGAAGAGAGGACGGATGAAGGCCGGCACGAAGCCGGGGATCTCGAAGGCCTCCTCGAGCCCCCGGTTGTCGGCCACCTGGCCCCGGATGTTGTTTCCGTAGTCGAAGGTGACCGCCCCCTTCTCCTGCAGCGACAGCAGGGCCTCCACGTGGCGGACCATGGAGTCGAGCACCCGCTCCCGCCATCCCTCCGGGTCGCGCTCGCGGACCCGGTCCGTCTCCTCCGGGTCGACGCCCACCGGCACGTAGCCGATCTCGAGGTCGTGGGCCGCCGTCTGGTCGGTGAGCAGGTCGGGGACGACGTCCCGGCGGTCGAGCTCGGGGATCACCTCCGCGGCGTTGCCCACCAGGCCCACGGACAGGGGCTCGCCCGCCGCCTTCGCCTCGAGCACCAGGTCGAGGGCCTCGTCCAGGTCCCGGGACATGCGGTCGCAGTAGCCCGTCTCGACCCGCCGGCGGATCCGGCGCTCGTCCACCTCGACGCCGAGGAAGGCCCCGCCGTTCATGGTGGCCGCCAGCGGCTGGGCGCCGCCCATGCCGCCGAGCCCCGCCGTGACCACGAGGCGGCCCGAGAGGTCGCCGTCGAAGTGCTGGCGGGCGGCCTCGGCGAAGGTCTCGAAGGTGCCCTGGAGGATCCCCTGGGTGCCGATGTAGATCCAGGAGCCCGCCGTCATCTGGCCGTACATCGTCAGGCCCTTCCGCTCCAGCTCGCGGAAGTGGTCCCAGGTCGCCCACCGCGGCACGAGGTGGGAGTTGGCGATGAGCACACGCGGCGCCTGCTCGTGGGTGTCGAAGACCCCCACCGGCTTGCCGCTCTGCACCAGGAGCGTCTCGTCGTCCTCCAGCCGCCGGAGGGTCTCGACGATCTTCTCGAAGCAGTCCCAGTTCCGGGCGGCCTTCCCCGCCCCGCCGTAGACCACCAGCTCGTCGGGCTTCTCGGCGACCTCCGGGTCCAGGTTGTTCATCAGCATCCGGAGCGCCGCCTCCTGGTGCCA
>CAYZLN010000022.1:8902-15249 GCA_964479295.1 uncultured Gemmatimonadota bacterium | reverse complement strand
CACCACACGGCCGGGGCGACGACGGCGGCGGTCCGTCGACGGCGCGCGCCGGCACCGGCCCGGATCCCCCGGAAGGGCTATTCACAAGCGCTGACAGGAAGTTATCGCCGGTCGACGACACAGGGACGGGCGCGGGCCCGCCGCCCCGAGACGCGACGGCCGGCCTCTGGTCCGGAAGGTGCACCCCGACGAAGGACGTGTCGGGACCTCGCCGCCTCTCGGCCGGCGGGGCTCCCTCGAGGCCGCCCCTCCGCGAGGAGACAAGACATGCCAGAGACCGCCCCCGCGGGGCTCCGCGTGGACGCCCCGGAGACCCCGTCCCTCTCCCGGGTCCTCACGCCCGAGGCCCTCGACTTCGTCGTCGCCCTCCACCGTCGCTTCGACGGGCGCCGGCGGGAGCTCCTGAACCGCAGGGAGGAGCGGAAGGCCCGCCTCGACGCCGGCGAGCGTCCGGGCTTCCTCGCCGAGACCTCCGACGTCCGCGAGGGCGACTGGCAGGTGGCCGAGACGCCCCCGGACCTGCAGCGGCGGACGGTGGAGATCACCGGCCCGGTCGACCGGAAGATGATGATCAACGCCCTCAACTCGGGGGCCGACACCTTCATGGCCGACCTCGAGGACTCCCTCTCCCCCACCTGGGAGAACGTGGTGGAGGGGCAGGCGAACCTGCAGGACGCCGTGCGCCGGGAGCTGGACTTCACCAGCCCCGAGGGGAAGGAGTACAGCCTGGAGCCGGACCCGGCGACCCTGCTGGTCCGACCCCGCGGGTGGCATCTGGAGGAGCGCCACGTCGAGATCGAGGGCGAGCCCGTCTCGGCCAGCCTCTTCGACTTCGGGCTCCACTTCTTCCACAACGCCCGCGAGCTCCTGGACCGCGGGTCGGGGCCCTACTACTACCTCCCGAAGCTCGAGAGCCACCTGGAGGCGCGGCTCTGGAACGACGTCTTCCTCTTCGCCCAGGACGCGCTGGACGTGCCCCGGGGGTCGGTGCGCGCCACCGTGCTCGTCGAGCACGTGCTGGCGGCCTTCGAGATGGAGGAGATCCTCTGGGAGCTCCGGGAGCACTCCGCCGGCCTCAACGCGGGGCGATGGGACTACATCTTCAGCGTCATCAAGACCTTCGGGGAGCGGCCCGGCTTCGTGCTGCCCGACCGGGCGCAGGTCACCATGACCGTCCCCTTCATGCGGGCCTACACCGAGCAGCTGGTGCGAACCTGCCACCGGCGGGGCGCCCACGCCATCGGCGGGATGGCCGCCTTCATCCCCAGCCGCGACCCCGAGGTGAACGAGCGGGCGTTCGCCGAGGTGCGGGACGACAAGGTCCGCGAGAGCCGGGACGGCTTCGACGGCACCTGGGTGGCCCACCCCCACCTGGTGCCGGTGGCCCGCGAGGCCTTCCAGGAGGTGCTGGGCGACGCGCCGCACCAGAAGGACCGCCTCCGGGAGGACGTCTCGGTCGACGCCGACGACCTGCTCGACGTTCGCGTCCCCGACGGCGAGGTGACGGAGGACGGCGTGCGCGGCAACGTGAGCGTCGCGCTCCAGTACCTGGCCTCCTGGCTCGGCGGGACCGGCGCGGCGGCCATCTTCAACCTGATGGAGGACACCGCCACCTCCGAGATCGCCCGGGCCCAGCTCTGGCAGTGGATCCGCCACCGGGTCGAGCTGGCCGGCGGTTCGCCCGTCACCGGCGACCTGTACGGCGAGATCCGCGAGCAGGAGCTGGACGCCCTCCTCGAGGAGGCCGGGCCGGACGACGACGCCGCGGGGCGCCTGCGACAGGCCGCCCGGCTGCTGGACGACCTGGTCCTGGACGAGGAGTTCGCGCCGTTCCTGACGCTCCCCGCCTATCCCCTGCTGGACTGACACCGACCCCACGGAGGCGACGATGACCGAACCCCAGACCGACGGCGGCCCGCCCGCCGACCCCCGGCGACAGATCGAGGAGCTGGAGAGGAGCTGGGAGGAGGACGAGCGCTGGCAGGGCATCCGCCGCGACTACTCGGCCGAGGACGTGGTCGAGCTGCGCGGCTCCCTCCGGCCCGAGCACACCCTCGCCCGCCACGGGGCCGAGCGGCTCCGACGGCTGCTGTCCGAGCGGGACGCGGTCCGGAGCCTCGGGACCCTCACCGGCGCGCAGGCCGTGCAGATGGTGCGGGCCGGCCTGGAGGCCATCTACGTCAGCGGCTGGCAGGTGGCCGGGGACATGAACCTGGCCGGCGAGACCTACCCGGACATGAGCCTCTACCCGTCGAACAGCGTCCCGGCCCTCGTCGAGCGGATCAACAACGCCCTGCTCCGGGCCGACCAGATCGACTGGGGCGAGGACCACCCGGACCGGGAGTGGATGGCGCCCATCGTGGCCGACGCCGAGGCCGGCCACGGCGGGGCCCTCCACGCCTTCGAGCTCACGAAGGGGATGATCGCCGCCGGCGCGGCGGGCGTCCACTTCGAGGACCAGCTCGCCGCGGAGAAGAAGTGCGGCCACATGGGCGGGAAGGTGCTGGTCCCCACGGGCCAGTTCGTCCGCACCCTGAACTCCGCGCGCCTGGCGGCCGACGTGGCCGGCGTGCCGACGGTGATCATCGCGCGCACCGACGCCGACGCCGCCACGCTCCTGACCAACGACGTCGACCCGAGGGACCGGGAGTTCCTCACCGGCGAGCGCACCGACGAGGGCTACCACCGCGTGCGCGGCGGGCCCGAGGCGGCCGAGAAGCGCGCCCTGGCCTACGCCCCCTACGCCGACCTGGTCTGGTGCGAGACCAGCACGCCCGACCTCGAGGAGGCGCGGCGCTTCGCCGAGGCGGTCCACGCGGAGTACCCGGGCAAGCCGCTGGCCTACAACTGCTCGCCCTCCTTCAACTGGTCGCGCCAGCTCGAGCCGGAGGAGATCGACCGCTTCCACCACGAGCTGGCCGACATGGGCTACCGGTTCCAGTTCGTGACCCTGGCCGGCTGGCACGTGATCAACCTGGAGACCTTCCGGCTGGCGAAGGCCTACAGCGACGAGGGGATGAAGGCCTACGTCCGGCTCCAGGACCGCGAGTTCGAGCGCGAGGCCGACGGCTACACCGCCGTCCGCCACCAGCGCGAGGTGGGCGCCGGGTACTTCGACCGGGTCATGAGCGCCGTCTCCCGGAACGGGGCCTCCACCACGTCCCTCTCCGGCTCCACCGAGGAGGAGCAGTTCAGCGAGGACGAGGCGGACGCCGGCGTCTCGTCGTGACCCTCCGGCGGTGACCCCCGGCGGCCGCGCCGGCCGGGCCGTCGCCCGGGGCGACGCGGGCAGGGGCAGGGGGCGGCGGCCGTGAGCCGATCGACCGCCGCGGAGATCACCGACCGCGTGCTCCGGGGCTTCGCCGACTACCGGCGGCGCTTCCGCGTCCTCACCCGGCGGGCGCCGGAGCGCTTCGCCGCCCGCCAGTGGCGGGCCGGCCAGCAGGACGCCCGCGAGCGGCTCACCCTCTACCAGGAGCGGCTCGAGGCCACCCTCGGGGACCTGGCCGACGCCCGGGACCCCTCCGCGTGGGCCCGGGCCAAGGAGGCGTTCGCGGGGGCCGTGGACGCGCGGCCCGACGCCGAGCTCGGGCGCACCTTCTTCAACTCCGTCAGCCGCCGCGCCCTCGGGACGGTGGGCACCCGCCCCGAGGCCGAGTTCCTGGGCGACGAGCTCGGGCCCCGGCCCGGGGGCGAGCCCCTGCTCTCCTTCCGCCGCCACCCGGTGGAGGGCTCCCTCGAGGACGCGCTGACGCGGCTGCTCCGGGACTGTCCGGTGGAGGCCCCCTTCCGGCGCCCGGAGGAGGACGCCCGGCTGGCCGCCGGCGCCGTGCGGGAGCAGCTCGCCGAGCGCCGCGCCCCCGACCCGGAGCGGCTCGAGGCGTTCGAGGTGCCGGGCCGGGTCTTCTACCGGAACAAGGGGGCCTACCTGGTGGGCCGGATGCGGTGGCCCGCCGGCACGGTGCCCTTCCTGGCGGCCCTCGTGCACGGACGGGAGGGGGTGGAGGTCGACGCCGTCCTCACGTCGGCCGACGAGATCAGCGTCGTCTTCGGCTTCTCCCGGTCGTACTTCCACGTCGACCTGGCGGAGCCGTCCCGGACGGTGGCCTTCCTCGGCAACCTCCTCCCCCTGAAGCGCGTGGACGAGATCTACACGTCCCTGGGCTACAACCGGCACGGCAAGACCGAGTTCTACCGGGCGCTGAGGGACCACCTGGACCGCCCGCGCGGGATGTTCCGGGAGGCGGAGGGCCAGCCGGGGATGGTGATGAAGGTCTTCACGCTCCCCTCCATGAACGTGGTCTTCAAGGTGATCCGCGACCGGTTCCCCTCCCCGAAGCAGACCACCCGGGAACAGGTGAAGCGGAAGTACCGACTGGTCTTCATGCGCGACCGGGTGGGCCGGCTGGCGGACGCCCAGGAGTTCGAGCACGTGGAGCTGCAGAGGAACCGGTTCCCGGAGCCGCTGCTGGAGGAGCTCCTGGACGAGGCCTCCCGGACCGTCCACCTGGAGGGCGACCGGGTCGTCGTGGAGCACCTCTACACGGAGCGCCGCATGACCCCCCTGGACCTCTACGTGGAGCGCGCCCCGGGGCCCGAGGCGCGGAAGGCGCTGCTGGACTACGGACGGGCGATCAAGGACCTGGCGGCGGCCAACGTCTTCCCGGGCGACCTGCTGCTGAAGAACTTCGGCGTCTCCCGGCACGGCCGCGTCGTCTTCTACGACTACGACGAGCTCGCCCTCCTCGAGGAGTGCCGGTTCCGCGAGCTCCCCGAGCCCCGCACCCACCAGGAGGCGATGGCCGACGGGCCCTGGTACCACGTGGCCCCCGACGACGTCTTCCCCGAGGAGTTCCCCCGCTTCCTGTCCCTGCCGGAGGAGCACCGCGACGCCTTCCTGGAGCGGCACGGCGACCTCTTCGAGCCCGGCTTCTGGCGGGAGATGCAGGAGCGTCAGGCCGCCGGCGAGGTCGTGGACTTCTACCCGTACCGCCCCTCCCGGCGCCTCCGGCGGGACCGGGGCTGAGCGGGCCCCGCCCCGCCTCCTCCCGCGGGCGAGGCCCTACTTCCGTCCGCCGGCCAGCCGCCCGGCCTCGGGCAGCCGGCGGAGCCGGGCCATGGCCGCCGTCCCCAGGGCGGGCCCGACGGCCAGGGGGGCGAAGGCCCACGCCCAGCCCCAGGCCTCGACCCAGACGGGGACGAGGCGGATGCTGGCGACGGTCAGCAGGAAGCCCACCGCGGTCTGCAGGGTGAGCGCGGTCCCGACGTAGCTCGGCTCGGCCAGCTCGGTGACGGCGGTGGAGAACTGGGCCGAGTCGGCCACCACGGCGAAGCCCCAGACGAGGCAGAAGGCGACCACCAGCGCGGGGTGGGCGCCGAAGACGAGCCCCGCGGCGAGGCAGCACGCGCCGCTGACGACCATGCTCGCGCCGGTGACGGCCGTCCGCCCCGTCCGGTCGGCCGCCTCGCCCGCCAGCCAGGCGCCCGCGCCGCCGGCCGCGATGGCGCCGAAGGCCACGAAGCTCGCCGTCGCGTCGCCCGTGGCGGCCACGCCGTCGGCCCGGAAGCTGCCCGCGAGGTAGAGGGGGATCCAGGTCCAGAGGGCGTACAGCTCCCACATGTGGCCGAAGTAGCCGGCGTTGGCCAGCATCGTGGCCCGGTCCCGGACGATGCGGCCCAGCGCGCCCGGGTCGAAGGGGGCGGAGGGGGCCTGGTAGGGGCCGTCCTCGACGGCCACGGCCGCGAGCACGCCCCCGGCCAGGGCCAGGGCGGCGGCCACGTAGAGGACGACCCGCCACCGGCCCACCCCGCCCACGGCCCGGAAGAGGTGGGGCGCCGCCGAGCCCACGGTCAGCGCGCCCACCAGCACCCCGATGGCCAGCCCCCGCCGGCGGCGGAACCAGCCCGCCATGATCTTCATCCCCGGCGGGTAGACGCCGGCCAGGGCCACCCCGGTGGCGAACCTCAGGGGCACCGCGCTGGCCGGGCCGCCGGAGAAGGCCGCGATCGACGCCGTGAAGGCGGCGCCGGCCACCGAGGAGCCGAAGAAGAGCCACCTCGGGTTCCAGACGTCGGAGAGGGTGAGGGCCGCCGAGAGCACCGCGCCGGCCACGAAGCCGAGCTGCACCGACATCGTGAGCCAGGCCGACGTGCCCGGGTCCATCGACCAGGCCCGCTCCAGCTCCGGGACCACGGCGCTGGCGCTGAACCAGAGCGACATGGCCAGCAGCTCGGCCGTCGCCAGCAGGGCCAGCACCCGCCGCTGGCGGCGGCGGAAGTCCGGCGACGACGCGCTCGCCTCCTCGCCCCGGCGCCCCTCCCCCGGACCCGGGCTCACGGCGCGGCCG
>CAYZLN010000022.1:7660-8802 GCA_964479295.1 uncultured Gemmatimonadota bacterium | reverse complement strand
GCTCCGAATGGTTGGCCGGCTCCGGACCGGGTTCCCACGCCGAGCGCTCGGGGAGGCGAGATGTCCTCCGCCCTGATCAGCGACACCGCCGGGATCCTCTTCGTCCTCGCGGCGAACGCCGCCCTGTGGTTCTGGCTCGAGAAGAAGACCGGCTGGACCCTCTTCGAGTACGTCCCGCCGCTGATCTTCATCTACATGCTGCCGGCCGTCTTCTCGAACCTGGGGCTCGTGGCCGGGGAGGCCCCGGTCTACGGCTGGATGGGCGACGTCCTCCTCCCGTTCTTCATCGTCCTGCTGCTGCTGGACGTGGACGTCGGGGCCGCCACCCGGGTGATGGGCCGGGGGCTCTTCGTCATGCTGGCCGGGACCGCGGGCGTCGTGCTCGGGGCCCCGCTGGCGCTCATGGCCGTCAAGGGCTGGCTGGAGCCCGACGCGTGGAAGGGCTTCGGCACGCTGGCCGGCTCGTGGATCGGGGGCACGGGCAACATGGCGGCGGTGGCCGAGGGGATCGACACCCCGGAGACCCAGTTCGGGCTCGCCGTCATCGCCGACAACCTGGTCTATCTGGTCTGGCTCCCCGTCCTGCTCCAGTCCAAGAAGCTCGCCGGCTGGTTCCACCGCTTCACGGGGGTGACGGCCGATCGGCTGGAGACCCTGAAGGCCGAGGCCGACAGCCTGACGCGCGAGGCCGAGCCGCCCGCCCTGCGGCACGTCGTGTACCTGGTCGCCGTCGGCTTCGGCGCCGTCTTCGTGGCCGACGTCGTCGCCCGGGGGCTCCCGCCGCTGCCGCCGGTGCTGACGACGAGCACCTACCGGATCCTGGTCGTCACCACCCTGGGGCTGGCCCTCTCCTTCACGCCGGCGCGGGAGATCCCCGGAAGCCACGAGCTGGCGATGGCGCTGGTCTACCTCTTCGTGGCCCGGATGGGGGCGGGCGCCTCGGTCGAGGGGCTGGCCGGCCAGGCGGTGCCCTTCGTCGCCGGCGCCTACCTCTGGATCGCGATCCACGGCGCCTTCGTCGTCGCCGCGGCCCGTCTCTTCCACGTGGACGTCCACACGGCGGCCATCAGCAGCGCCGCCAACATCGGCGGCGCCGCCAGCGCGCCCATCGTGGCCGCCTACCACGACGACCGGCTCGTGCC
>CAYZLN010000022.1:1951-7560 GCA_964479295.1 uncultured Gemmatimonadota bacterium | reverse complement strand
ACGGTGGTGGCGTTCGGCACGAGCTCTCCCGAGCTGGCGGTGACCGTGGGGTCGGCGTACGCCGGCGAGGGCGGCGTCGCGCTGGGCAACGTCGTGGGCAGCAACATCTTCAACGTGCTCTTCATCCTCGGCGTCAGCGCGCTGATCGCCCCGCTCGCGGTGGACCGCCAGCTCGTCCGGCTGGACGTGCCCGTCATGATCGGGGCCTCCGCGCTGACGGCCCTGCTGGCGCTGGACGGACGGATCGGCCGGATCGAGGGCCTCCTCCTCGTGGGCGGCATCGTCGCCTACACCCTGTACCTGGTCCGGCGGACGCGCGCGGCCGGGGCCCACGAGGCGTCGGAGGGGGCGGGGGAGGCTCCGGACGGCGCCGAGGAGGCGTCGGCCGAAGGCAAAGACGAGCGGGCGGCCCTCCCGAGGAACGCCCTCCTGGTGCTGGCGGGCCTGGGGCTGCTGGTGCTCGGGGCCCGGTGGCTCGTCGAGGCCGCCGTCGCCGCGGCGACGGCGCTCGGGGTCGACGAGCTGGTGATCGGACTCACGGTCGTCGCGGCCGGGACGTCGCTGCCCGAGGTCGCCACGTCCGTGCTGGCCACGCTCAGGGGCGAGCGCGACATCGCGGTCGGCAACGTGGTGGGCAGCAACATCTTCAACCTCTTCGCCGTCCTCGGCCTCGGCAGCGTGGTCGCCTCCGGCGGGATCGCCGTCCCCCCCGGGGCGCTCGCCTTCGACGTCCCGGTGATGGGCGCGGTGGCGCTGGCGACGCTCCCGATCTTCTTCACCGGCGGCACGATCAGCCGGTGGGAAGGCGCCGTGTTCCTCGGGTACTACGTCGCCTACACCGCCTACCTCGGGCTCCAGGCGACCGACCACGCCGCGCTCGGGTCCTTCCGGACCGCCATGCTCTGGTTCGTCCTCCCCCTCACGGCGCTCACGCTGGGGGTCGCCGGGGCCCGCGCCCTGCGGGCCGGGGACGAGCCTCCCGACGGGGCGGGCGCCTGACGGACCGGATCGTCCCGGCGCCCCTCTTCAGACGACGCCCACCCTCTCCAGGTCGTCGGCCAGCCGCGACACGTCCTCCCGGGCGTGCGCCGCCGAGAGGGCGATCCGGAGCCGGGAGGTCCCCTCGGGGACCGTGGGCGGGCGGATGGCGATGACGTGGTGGCCCCGCTCCAGCAGCTCGGCGCTCGCCTCGAGCGCGCGCCGCTCGTCGCCCAGCACCACCGGAACGATCGGGCTCTCGAGGTCGCGGCCGAGCCGGCGTCCGAGCTGATCCACCCGGTCCCAGAGCCGCTCCCCGAGCTCCGGCCGCTCCCGGGCGATCCGCAGTCCGGCCCGGGCGGCCTCCACCACGGGCACGGGCGGCGCCGTCGAGTAGACGTAGGCCCGGCCCCGGTTCAGCACCCACGTCTTCAGCCGCCCGGTGGTGGCGATGAAGCCCCCCAGGGCCCCCACGGCCTTGCTCAGGGTCCCCATCTGGACCTCGACCCGGCCCGAGACGCCGAAGTGCTCGGCGATCCCGGCGCCCGTCTCCCCGAAGACCAGCGTGGCGTGGGCCTCGTCGATCATGAGGAGCGCGTCGTGGCGCTCCTTCACCTCCACGATGCGGTCCAGGGGGGCCAGGTCGCCGTCCATGCTGAAGACGGTGTCCGTCACCACCAGCTTCCGCGGCGCGTCCGACGCCGCCAGCGCCCGGTCCAGCGCCTCCGGGTCGGCGTGGGGATAGACCTCGAGCCCCGCCCCGCGCCGGCGCGCCAGCCGGCACCCGTCGATGATGGAGGCGTGGTTCAGCTCGTCGGAGAAGATCGTGGTGCCGTCGTCGCCGAAGGCCGACAGCACGGCCAGGTTGGCCGCGAACCCGGTGGGGAAGAGCAGCGCCGCCTCCGTGCCCTTAAGCCGCGCCAGCTCGCGCTCGAGCTCGCGGTGCGACTCGGTGTAGCCGCAGATGAGCGGCGAGCCCCGCGGGCCCGAGCCCCGCTGTCGGGCGGCGTCGGCCGTGGCCGTCCGGAGCTCGGGATGGGCCGAGAGGCCCAGGTAGTCGTTGGCCGAGAAGAGGGTGAGGTCCCGCCCCTCCATCCGGACGTGGACCGCCGAGTCGGCCCGCAGCGGCCGGAGCTCCCGGAGCAGGTCGCGGTCGGCCAGCCTAGAGAGCGAGGTCTCGAGCCACGCCCGCCAGGGCTCGGGCGGGCGGCGCTCCGGGTCTTCGGATCCGGGCCCGTCGGCCGTCCCCCCTTCTTCGGCGCCCGCGGCCGGACCTTCGCCCGGAGCCCCCCCGGCCGGAGCGCCCCCGTCGTCCTCCGTCACCCCTCGGCCCCGCCCGCCGTCCGGTCCCTCTCCCTCAGCACCCAGTGCGCCACGTCGCCGAGGCCCACCGCGGCCTCCTCGACGCCGCCGACGCGGGGCAGCTCGACCACCCGCTCGACGCCGGCGAACCGCCGCAGGGTCGCCGCGTTGCCGCCCGTCGACGCGTCGGGCTCCGCCGGGGCGCTGTAGACGACCCCGGCCGGCTCCACCCCCGCCGACGCCAGCGCCTCCAGCGCGGTGAGCGTGTGCGTCAGCACCCCGAGCCGGTCGGGGGCCACGAGCAGGGCCGGGGCGTCGAGCCTCCGGGCGAGGTCCCGGGTCGTCTCCTCCCAGGTCAGGGGGGAGAGGACCCCGCCCGCCCCCTCGACGATCGTCACCTCCGCCCCGGCGGCGACGTCCTCGATCCACCCGCACCAGGCGTCCATCTCCAGCTCGACCCCCTCCCGGCGGGCGGCCTCCGGCGGGGCCAGCGGCGCCCCGAGCCGGACCCGGGCCTCCGGCGGCTCGTCCTGCCGGGCCGCCCGGGCCAGGCGGACCCCGTCCTCCTCGTCCCGGTCGAGCTCGTCGACCCCCGACTCCACGGGCTTGACCGCCCGCACCCGGACCCCGCGGTCCGCGAGGGCGCGCGCTAGGCCCGCGGCCACCACCGTCTTCCCGATCTCCGTGCCGGTGCCCGTGACGACGACCTTCACGGCCCGTCCCCCAGCGTCGCCCGGACGCCGTGCTCCACGGCGTCGACGATGAGCTCGATCTCGTCCTCCTCGATCGTCAGCGGCGGCATGAAGACGACCACGTCGCCGAGCGGACGCAGGAAGACGCCCTCCTCCCGGGCCCGGCGGCAGACCTCCTGGCCCACCCGCTCGCCGGGGTCGAAGGGCTCCCGGGACTCCACGTCGGCCACCAGCTCGGCCCCCGCCGCCAGGCCGTGCTGCCGGACGTCGCCCACGCCGGAGCCGTCGGCGGCCACCAGGCCCTCCAGCCGCTCCAGCTCGTCGGAGAGCTTCTCGATCCGGGGCGGCAGCCGCTCCAGGACGTCCTCCTCCTCGAAGACGTCCAGCGTCGCCAGCGCCGCCGCGCAGCCCAGCGGGTTGCCCGTGTAGGTGTGGCCGTGGTAGAAGGTCCGGCCCTCCTCCGGCGGGCCGAGGAAGGCCTCGTACACCCGGTCGGTGGTCAGCGTCGCCGCCACCGGCAGGTAGCCCCCGGTCAGCCCCTTGGCCACGCACAGGAAGTCCGGCACCACCCCCTCCCGCTCGCAGGCGAACATCGTCCCGGACCGGCCCATGCCCATCGCCACCTCGTCGAGGATCAGGAACGTCCCGTGCTCCCGGGTCGCCTCCCGCACGTGCCGCAGGAACCCCTCCGGGTACGGGATCATGCCCCCGGCCGCCTGCATCCCCGGCTCCATGACCACCGCCGCCAGCTCGTCGCCGTGCTCCTCCATCAGACGGTCGAACTCGGCCACGAACTCCCGGCGCGCCTGCTCCGGGGTCGTCCCTTCCGGCCGGCGGTAGAAGTACGGGGTCGGCGCCCGGACCACCTCGAAGAGGAGGGGCCGGAAGCGGGCGTGGAAGAGGTCGATGCCGCCCAGCGAGACCGAGCCGGTCGTGTCGCCGTGGTAGGCGTGGGAGAAGGAGAGGAACTTCGTCCTCCCGTCCTCGCGCCCCCCGTCGGCCTGCTGCCAGTGCTGGAGGGCCATCTTCACCGCCACCTCGACCGACGTGGAGCCGTCGTCGCTGAAGAAGACCTTCTCGAGCGCCCCCGGCGCCAGCTCCGCCAGCCGACGGGCCAGCGTCACCGCCCGGTCGTTGGCGTTGCCCAGCAGGGTGGCGTGGGCGACGCGGTCGAGCTGGTCGCGGACGGCCCGGTCGATCTCCTCACGGCGGTGGCCGAAGGTGCTGCACCAGATGGAGGCCACCGCGTCGAGGTAGCGGTCGCCCTCCGCGTCGATCAGGTAGTGGCCCTCGCCGGCCACGAAGGTCAGGGGGTCCTCGTCCCGGTAGACGGAGTGGGGCGTGAAGGGGTGCCAGAGGTGCCGGTCGTCCCACCGCTCGAGCTGCTCGGGGTCGGGATGGTCGGTCATCGTCGACGGCTCCGTGGTCCTCCGTGCCTCTCGGAGAGGGGGGCGTGGGGAGGGCGTCGTCCGGGCCGGACCGGGCCGATCAGGCCGCGGCCACCGCCGGCTCGAACCCGGCCTGCCGGATCATGCGGTGGTCCTCCGACTCCTCCTGGCCGGGCGTCGTGAGGTAGCCGTCGGTGAAGAGCGAGTTGGCGGCGTAGAGCGCCAGCGGCTGCATCGAGCCCAGCACCGCCTCCCGGCCGCCGGCGATCCGGACGTCGGCCTCCGGGTGCACCAGCCGGAACATGGCCAGCGTGGTCAGGGCCTCGGACGGGGCCAGCTTCCCCGCGTCGGCCAGCGGCGTCCCGGGCCGGGGGTCGAGCAGGTTGACCGGCACCGACTCCACCCCGATCTCCCGGAGCGCCAGCGCGAGGTCGACCCGGTCCTCCGCCGACTCCCGCATCCCCATGATGCCGCCGCAGCAGGCCTCCATGCCCGCCGCCTTCGCCCGCTTCACCGTCTCGACCCGGTCCTCCCACGAGTGGGTGGAGACGATCTCCGGGAAGTGGCCCCGCGAGGTCTCCAGGTTGTGGTTGTACCGGTCCACGCCGGCCTCGGCGAGCTTCTCGGCCTGGCCCGCCTTCAGGAGGCCGAGGGAGGCGCACACGTCCAGGGGCCAGTTCTCCTTGATCCGCCGGGTGGCCTCGCAGACGGCCTCCACCTCGCCGGGCGCCGGCCCCCGGGTGGCGGTGACGATGCAGTAGGTCACCGCCCCCATCTCGTGGGCCTCCTCGGCCCCCTCGACCAGCTCGTCGGCGGCCTGCATCCCGTACTGGGGCACCTCGGCGTCGAAGTGGAGCGACTGGCTGCAGAAGCCGCAGTCCTCGGGACAGACCCCGCTCTTGGCGTTGCGGAGCACGTGGACGCGGACCGCGCGTCCGTGGTGGCGGCGGCGCACCCGGAAGGCCGCGTCCAGGACGGACAGGAGCTCCTCGTCGGGGGCGGACGCCACCGAGAGCGCCTGCTCCCGCGACAGCTCCTCCCCGGAGAGCACGTGGTCGGCGAGCTGGTTCCAGTCCATGAGGATCCTCGGACTCGACGTGCCGGAGGTGGCCTCGATCCGTGGGGCGCGGCGCGCGTCCCGGCGCCCGCTGCGGGGCCGGCGGGACTGCCCGCTCCGCCGGCCCGGGCCGCCCCGTCGCGGCCCGCCACATCGTATCGCGGGACGGCCGGCGCGAACAAGACGGGCCGG
>CAYZLN010000022.1:0-1851 GCA_964479295.1 uncultured Gemmatimonadota bacterium | reverse complement strand
TCAGCCCGCCCCGGATTCCGCGTCCAGCACCTCCAGCACCTCGCCGGCGACGGCGCCGTTGGTGGCCACGGCCTCGCCCCCGTCGGCGCGGGCCCGGCCCCGCCAGTCGGTGAGCGTGCCGCCGGCCTCCTCGAGCACGGGCACCAGGGCCGCGGCGTCCCAGAGGTCCACGAAGGGGTCCACCATCACCTCCGCCCGCCCGGTGGCCACCAGCAGGTAGCCGTAGCAGTCGCCCCAGGTGCGCGCGAGGCGGCATCGGTCTTCGAGCGCGCGGTAGGCGCCGGCGGCCCCCTTGCGCCTCCAGCTCGCCACCTCGGTCGTGAGGAAGAGAGCCTCGGTCAGCTCCGACCGGCCGGAGACCGACGCCCGGACGGGGTCGGCGTCCCCGCGCCGGTGCCACGCCCCGCCCCCGCGCGCCGCCCAGACGGCCTCGTCGAGCGCGGGCATCCGGATCACCCCCGCCTCGATCGTCCCGTCCCGCTCCACGGCGACCAGCGTGCCGTAGAGGGGCACCCCGCGGACGAAGGACCGGGTGCCGTCGACGGGGTCGAGGATCCAGCGGAACCCCGTCTCGCCCTCCCGGTCGGGGTGCTCCTCGCCCATGACGCCGTCCCCGGGGAACGCGTCCCCGATGCGGCGCCGGAGCCGCCGCTCGGCCCGGCGGTCGGCGGCCGTGACCGGGGTGTCGTCGGCCTTGCGCTCCACCTCCAGGTCGCCCGAGGCGAAGCCCTCGAGCGTGATCTCGCCGGCCTCCCGCGCGGCCTCCACCGCCAGCTCCAGGCGGTCGCCCACGGCGCCGTCGTCCGGGCTCATCCCGAGGAGCCTCCCGTCCCTCCGTTCCATGCGGTCCGCGCCGCCGATCGTGGGCCCCGCGCGCCGACGACGCAACGGGCGCGCACCCTCCGGGTCGGGGCTCAGCGGGGGAAGTGCCAGAACACCGACGTCTTCAAGCGGACGTCGAAGGGCTCCTCGTTCGCCAGGGGCACGCCCACCGAGCTGCCCAGCACCAGCGGCGTGTCCGGGAGGAGCTGCACCCGGAGCCCGGGCGACACGTTCAGGGCGTCCTGGCCGACCGTCGGCCCGCTGATGCCCCCGGATCCGTCGAGCTCGACGAGGGCCTGGACCCGCGAGGAGACGTGGTAGAGGCCCGAGACGTTCCAGGCCAGCTCCGTCCCGACCTCGGACTGTTCGTGCTGGTCGAACGGGATCTGGAAGACGCCCCATCCCACCAGCTCGACCGGGCCCTGCTTGTAGCCGACGTTGAGGAAGGGACCGACCTCCCACTCGTCGGATCCGAGGGAGGTCCGCACGCCGGTCCCGCCCGTGTGCAGGCTCGGGGCGGGCGGATCGTCGGCCTCGTCGCCGCCGGAACGGCTGGCCTGCACGAGCTCGTGCGTGTGTCCTTCGCCCTCCTCGTGCGTGTGTCCCTCCTTGGCGGCCGGGCCGGCCGTCGGGGCCGTCATGTCGACCCCGTACCCCAGCACCAGGCCGGCGCCCTCGAGGGCGTAGTTCGCGAACTTCAGCATGACGCCGAGGTTCCCGGCCTCTCCCTGGGACCAGGTGTAGGGGAAGCTCGCCTCGACGCTGAAGACCCGCCCGAAGGGGTATTCTGCCTCCAGGACGCCGGAGTGCTCCTGCTCGCCGTCGGTGAACTCGAAGTACTGGTGGTCGACACGGATCTTCCGGTCCGGGGTGACGGACTCGGCGATCATGGGATGGGTGAAGTGGAGCCCGGCGTGGTGGCCGTCCTCGCCGTGCTCGTGGTCGTGGGTGTGGTCGTCGTGGCCCTCCTGCGCCGCGAGGCCCGCCGGCGCCGAGAGCGCCGCCAGGGCCAGGGCCGCCGCCAGGGCC